>NZ_JBBLZC010000019.1:0-96238 GCF_037908215.1 Benzoatithermus flavus
ATCAGCGTCGACTTGCCGGCGCCGTTCTCGCCCATGAGGGCGTGGACGGTGCCGGGGCGGATCTCGAGCTGAACCCCATCCAGCGCCACCACCCCGGGATAGCGCTTGGTGATCCCCTCCGCCTCGAGATAGCAGGCCGGAAACGGTGCGCCGGCCGTGGCTGCTTTCGTCATGCTTGTCATCGCTGGTCTCCCCGATCCAACCCGGCAGTGCAGCCATCCCCTGCTACCTGGTGAGGCGGCCAGAGCCTCGGCAAGGAGTGGAAGCGGCATCCTCACCGATCAACAACGTACCAATCCCGAGTGCTGCAGCTTTATTCTCCAGGAACTACACGGTCGATGATATTACTGGATACTAGGACGACGCTGCCCAGTATTGGTCGAGGTAGCGCCGGATCTCCTGGCGCATGAGGCGCGAGCCGTCCTCCGCCGCTCCTCCCAGGCGAACACGCACGCGGTCATGATGCCGTCGAACCCGACCTCGTGTAGGGTCTCGAAGAACACGTCCCGGTCGACCTCGCCCTGGCCGATGTCCAGGTGCTGGTGCACCGTCACCTTCTTGGCGGGTCGACGATGTGCGGCGCACGGTAGAGGAACTTGACCCGAAGCGGCTCACTGGCTGATGGTCTGCTTCAGCGCATCGATGGAGGTCTTGATGCCGGCCTCGACCGACATCGTCAGATCTTCCATCTCCAGCGAGACCCAGTCGTTGTAGCCCATCATCCGCACGACGGAAAAGAATTCCTTCCACCACTGCAGATCCCTGCCGCAGCCGACCGCGACATAGTTCCAGGCCCGGCTGGCGACATCCTCGACCGGCTTGGTTTCCAAAAGCCCATTGACATCGACCAGTCCACGTTCGAGGCGCACGTCCTTGCCGTGCACGTGGTGGATCGCCGGGCCCAGCGCACGCGCCGCGGCGATCGGATCGGCGCCCATCCAGATCAGGTGGCTCGGGTCCAGGTTCAGGCCGACCATCGGGCCGACCGCATCGCGCAGCCGGAACAGCGTTTCCGGATTCCACACCAGCATCGAGCTGAAGTTCTCCAGCGCGAACTTCTCGACCCCACACGCTCTGGCCCTGGCGACGAGCTCGTGCCAGTAGGGGATGGCCACCTCGTTCCACTGGTAGTCGAGACAGTCCTTCAGCGTCGCTGGCCAACTGACGGTGTAGGTGATCCAGTTCGGGATGCGGTCCTCGGGACTGGCCGGCGGCAGACCGCTCATCATCACGATCTTCTTGACACCCAGAAGACCCGCCAGCTCGATGGTCTTCTCGGTGTCGGCCCTGTGCTTCGCGCCCAGCTCGCCCGGATCCAAGGGATTGCCCGAGACGTTCAGCGCCGCGATCTCCATGCTGCGGCTTTCCAGGGCGTGCAGGACGGCCCGGCGCTTGCCGGCGTCGGCCAGCAACTCGTCGGTACCCAGGTGCGGTGCGGATGACCAGCCGCCGCCGGCCATCTCGACGCCCTGGACACCCATCCCGGCGACCTTGTCGAGCATCGGCTCGAACGGCAGGTGGCCGAGGCAGTCGGTGCAAAGGGAAAGCCTCATATCCGATCTCTACCTTGCTGTAGGCTGATGGGCCGGGATGCTCTGGCGCGGAGGCGGGCTACTCGAACGGCACCCAGATCGACCCGTTGCTGGCCGATTTCACGCAGTTCTCCAGCCAGCGCACGCCCTCGAGCCCGGCTTCGATGTCGGGATAGACCAGCTCGGCCAGGGTCTTTTCGTCGCCACGGCGCTTCGCGTCGATGGCGATCGCGAACTTGAGGTAGATGTTGGCCCAGGACTCGGTCAGGCCCTCGGTGTGAAGCGCGCCGAGGCGCTCGATGGCGTTGGCGCTGGGGTCCAGGTACGGCATGCCACGGTAGAGCGTTTGGTTCGGCTGGCCCTGCACCTCGTAGCGCAGCTCGCTGGGATTCGAATCCGACCAGACGAGGCTGGCCTTGGAGCCGACGATCCGGATGCGCTGGCTGTCCATGCAGCCGGCATTGACCGACGAGGCCCACAGCCGGCCCACGGCTCCGTTCTCGTAGTGCATGAGAACGAAGGCGTTGTCCTCGAGCGGTGCTCTGGACGGGATGAAGCTCTGCCGGTCGCACAAGAGCTCGCGGATCTTCATGTGCGGCATGACGAGCTGCGATATGTAGTAGGTATGGGTCGAGATATCGCCGAGCACGAAGGTCGGCCCTGCGATCTTGGGGTCGACCCGCCACTTCTGGGCATCGCTGACCTTGTCGACCGCGTCGGTGGCGTTGAAGCCGTGCGTGTACTGGAGGTCGACGATGCGCACATCACCGATCTCGCCATGGGCGATCATCGCCCGCATCTGCATCAGGAGCGGATGGCCCGAGAAGCCATAGGTGACGCCGACGATCAGCCCCTTCTCCTCGGCCAGCGCCTTGACCTTGCGGACCTCGTCGCTCGTGAAAAACAGCGGCTTCTCGCAGATCACGTCCAGACCGGCATTCAGCGCTGCCCAGGCGATCTCGAAGTGGGTCGCGTTCGGCGTGGCGATGGAGACGACCTCGATACCGTCCTCCCGTCTGGCCTCCTCGCGGAACATGGTCTGGTAATTCGGGTAGCAGCGGCTCGGGTCGACGCCGATGTTGACGCCGAAGTCACGGCCGCGCTCGGGATCGAGATCGAACGCGCCGGCGACCAGCTGGAAGGCCGTGTTGTCCCGCAGCGCACCGCAACGATGCTTGTAGCCGACCTGGCTGAGCCGGCCGCCACCGACCATGGCCCAGCGCAGCGGACGGGCAATCTTCCGTTCACCGTTCAACATCGGTTGACCCTTCGGCAATTCTTCGCGCCTGTTTCATCCAGGCGGGACCGACCGCCTGCTTCCGCCGGCGGCACTTCGCCGGCTCAGCGGTTGAGGTAGTCCTTCATGTTCTCGGGCGTGACGAGCTCGTATGGGATCATGACGAAGCTCTCGACCTTCTCGCCCTCGATCAGCTTGAGGGCAGCATCGATCGCGCCTTTGCCCTGGCCCTTGGCGTCCTGAAACACCGTCACGTCGAGGTTGCCCTTCTGCATCTGGTCGAGCGCATCGGGAGTGGCGTCGATTCCGCCGATACAGACCTTGTCCATCGGGATCCCGGCCTGCTGCAGGGCGAAGATCGCCCCGATCGCCATCTCGTCATTGTTGGCGGCGACCGCATCGATCTTCTGGCCGGTGGTGATCCAGTTGGTCATGAGATCGATCGCTTGGTTGCGCTGGTAGTTGGCCGTCTGCTCGAGCACGACCTTGATCTCCGGGTACTTGGCCGCGACCTCCTTGACACCGGCGGTGCGCTGGTCGGTGGCGTTGCTCGCGAGCTCGCCCAGCATGATGGCGAGGTTGCCCTTGCCGTGCATGCACTTGACGAGGCCTTCCATCTCGAGCCGGCCCGAGACGGTGTGATCGGAGACCACCGTGACGACGTTCGCGGGCAGCTTCTCGCTGGGATCCGGGCCCAGGTTGACGTAGACCAGGGGAATGCCGGCCTGCGTCACGAGCCTGGTGATGCCCTGGGTGGCGGAGGTGTCGGCTGCGTTGACGATGATGGCGTCGACCCCCTGGGCGATGAAGTTCTGCACCTGGTTGAGCTGACGGCCGACATCGCCCTGCGCGTCCTCGAACTGGACGTTGACGTCGCCGACCTTGTTGGCCTCGTCCTGGATGGCGTCGCGGATCCTGATCAGGAAGAGGTGCTCGGCGCGCGACAGCGTCACGCCGATGTTGACCGGCTTGGCCATGGCGGAGGAGGCCATGAGCGTGGCCATGCCGACAGCGGCAACGCCGCCTGCGAGCAAGCGCTTCATCGAGATGCTCCCTGTCCGATGGTGGGGGTGATCGACCCCTCTTGGGTCTCTTGGCACGATCTGGAGAGCGGCTCGGTGCTCTCGTGACGTCAGCATCCTAGCAGCTTGCGGCATTACTTCAATTGACTCTTGAGGGGATGACATATTATCTATCAAAAACTATCAGCCATGGAAAACCATGGGTGAGAGAATCTTTCAGAAGAGGATGGTGCCGCCCTACCGTCCGTAGCACGTGGCTCGCGCGTAGCTGACACCCGACCGGGCAACGGCCGACGCATTCACGACCATTGCCTCATCGGCCTTCCTGCCGCCAAGCTGACGATGCCCGATTTCGCTCCCGTCCCTTGTGGCGCACACGATGGCTGAGCTGTCGGGGTCATGGTGGCGCCGTTGGCAGCAAGGGGCGTGCCGACCCCGACGCCAGCTTGTCCTTGGACCCGCAGCGCCTCTCGCTTGCTGGCCCAAAGGCCACCGCGGTGGTAGACTCTCTCAATCTTTGTGGATTTTTCTCTCGGGCGCTGTCAGAACCGATGACAAGCTGCTGCGAGCATCGCTCAGGAGCGCGGTACATGGGGCGACCCACCATAGCGGATCTGGCGCGGGCGGCCGGAGTCAGCGTTTCCACCGTCGATCGGGTGCTCAACGGGCGCAACCCCGTGCGTCCGGCAACCGCCGAGCGCGTGCTGACGGCGGCAGAGGCGATCGGGTTTCACGCTACCGGCATCCTCCGACAGCGGCTCGGTGCGGACAGGCCAGAGCGGACGCTCGGCTTTCTGCTCCAGCAACCGTCGCGCACGTTCTACCGGCGCCTGGGCGAGGCCCTGACCGAGGCGACGAAGACGTCGCCAGCGATCCGCGGCCGGGCAGTGGTCGAGTTCTTGGATGACCTGACCCCTGGCTCGGTTTCCGCCCGTCTGCTGAAACTCGGCAAGCACGTGGATGCGATCGCCGTGGTGACCGCAGACCACCCGCTCGTCACCGGAGCGATCGACCGGCTGCACGCTGCCGGGGTCCCGGTCGTGGCTCTGATCTCGGACCTGACCGCGCAGAGCCGGGCCGGCTATGTCGGACTCGACAACCGCAAGCTCGGGCGCACGGCAGCCTGGGCAATCTCGAACATCGGCAAGCGCCCGGGCAAGGTCGCCATCTTCGTCGGCAGCCATCGCTATCTCTGCCAGGAGATCGCCGAGATGAGCTTCCGGACCTACTTCCGCGAGCATGCACCGGAGTTCCATCTGCTCGAGACGCTGACGAGCCTCGAGGACGCGCGCTATGCCTACGAGAACACGCTCGATCTTTTGAAGCGCCACTCGGATCTGGTCGGGCTCTACGTGGCGGGCGGTGGGATCAGGGGCGTGATGCAGGCGCTGCGGGACCAGGGCGATGCTGTCCCGCGCGGGCTCGTCACCATCGGCCAAGAGCTGATGGAGGAGACCCGCGCCGGCCTGATCGACGGCATCGTGAAGCTCATCCTCTCGCATCCGTTGAGGCTGCTGGCCGAGACGACGATCGGCGCCATGCTCCGCGCGATCGAAGCAGCCGGGCGCGAGCCGGCTACCCAGATCACGCTGCCGTTCGACATCTACACGGTAGAGAATATCTGACCATAGCGGCCATGGCTGGCGCCTCGCCCCAGGAGCTCTGCTTGGCAGACCGATCTGGCAAGCGGCGAGCGTGGCGTCGACCGCGATGCCGTTGTCGACGGCGAGACCGGCTGTGACGGCAAGCTCCGTGTTCGGTATGGCGCCGATACCGACGGCCACGAGGTCGGCGCGGATGACGGTACCGTCCGAAAGCACCACCCCGGTGTCGGTGATCCTGGCGATCCGTGCGCCGAAATGGAAGCTCACCCCCTCGGCGACGTGGCGCTCGTGGAGCACCGTGGCGACCTCGGCGGGCACGCCGCGGGTCAGGAGGCGTGGCGGCGCCTCGACCACCACGACCTCGACGGCGAGCTTTCGAGCCGAGGCGGCGAGCTCGAGGCCGATGAACCCGCCGCCAATTACCGCGAGATGCCTGCCGGGTCCGAGAGCCATGCGAATCCGGACCGCATCGTCCAGCGTGCGCAGCGGGTGACGGTCGGCCCGTCGGCCCCGGGCAGCGGCAAGGGTCGCAGCTGGCCGCCTCGGCTGCGCTGGTGATGGCAGGTGCGGCGGAGGTGTCCGCGAGCGTCACGATGATCGCGTCCACGCCGGAGGCGATGAAGTTCTGCACCTGGCTGAGCTGCTGGCCGACGTCGCGCTGCGAGTCTTCGAACTGCACGTCGACGCCCTCGAGCTTCGCGGCACGGGCGGCGAGGCCGTTGCGCAGGAGCGTCTGGAAGTTGTCGCCGAAGCTCTGCATGCTGACGCCGATCGTCGTGGCGTCGGCCTGGCTGGCGAGCAGCGCCGCGAAGCCCGCGGCGAGCAGGGTCGTTCTCACGATAAGCCCTTCTCCTGATCGGGCGCCGACCCGCCCGCGTTCCTCTGCCGGGGGCGCCCCGATGGGGCGCCGCTGCCGACGGCCGAGCCCGAAGGCCCGGCGAAGGGTCAGCCGATGGCGATCCGGACCTCGCCGTCGACCACCTCGGCGGGGCAGGTCCGCAGGTTCACGCACGGCGGCAGTCGCACCGCTTCGCCGGTGCGGTAGTCGAACGCCCCGGCATGCTTGGGGCACTCGATCTCGAAGTCCATCACCAGGCCGTCGGCGAGGTGCACCGCTTCATGGGTGCAGAGGACGTCGGTGCACCAGACGCTGTCATCCGGCCCGCGATAGACCGCGAACGTCCTGGAGCCGTGGTCGAAGCGGAGCACACCTTCCTGCTCGATGTCCTCGAGCCGGCACGCCGTCACCCACCCGCTCATGACGCAGCCATCTCCTGCGTGACGGCCTTGCGGGCCTGCTGCCGGGCGATCTTCTCCTTGCGCTTGCGGTAGCGCTCCTGCATCCGCGCCTCGCCTTCGGGCGAGCCATCGCGCCAGGGCCGAACCACCTGTCGAGTGAAATGAGCACGTCGCCGTAATTCACCTCGAAATATTTGCGGTGCAGGCAGTGCGCGTAGGCGTGGCTGTCGACGACACCGTTCTCGCCCACCTCGATCTCGTCGAAGCCGACATGGCCGGGGATCGCGCCGAAGGAGGCGTAATGGAGCTGGTAGAGGGCGATGACCGGGTTCGAGGGGATGATCAGGTGGTAGAAGGCGGTGCCGAAGTAGAGCAGGTGTTCCACCGCCGGTGCGGCCGTGCAGAGCCGCTCAATGGCCCCCTTTGGCGCGTGAAGTCAGGGTCGACCCGCTCGCCAAACCAGCTCTCTTCGTGCCGCCACCCGAGACCCTCCTGGAGGAGGATCTCGCTGATCCGGCTGTGGCGCATGGCGATGCCCTGCTCGCCCAGGTAGGCAACCAGACGATCCAGCGTCCGGCAAGCGAACGGCAGGCCGAGAGCCGCTGGCCGGGTCGGCGCGGCGTTGATCACCGCGCTCCTTTGTTCGGCGGAGTAGGTCGGCGGCCGCCCGCTGCGCACGTCCTCCTCCAGCCCTGATAGGCCGCGGGCGTCGAAGCGCTCGAGCCAGTGCCGCACCGTCGCGCCGCACAGGTCCATGCGGGCGCTGATCCCCGGCACCTTCAGGCCTTCAAGGCCATGCAGGACGATCTGGGCGCGCCGCACGAGGCCGGCGCCGAGCGTACGTGATCGCGCCATCCGTGCCAGCGCCCCTTCTCTTCATCGCTCACTGCACGCACGCGCAGGGTCATGGCCGGGCTCCGCCTCCGACCACTTAGGCATGGCTCTGAGAGAGCTGAAGCCGGCTTCGGTGGCTGCGGCGGGGGTGGCGTATCCTCGGTGATGGTCGAGATCCCTCCGGAGGGCATGCCGTGGAGGAGGATGGCGTGGTCGCCCTGCCGCGGCCAGAAGCGAGCGTCACCGGTGTCCCGTTGTCGGCCGGGCTGCGGGTGGCGAGCCGGGCCGGTTCACCGCGACGCTCCTGCCAGCCTGCCCGCGCCGCGCCCGCCACATCGGGGAGCTGCGGCCCCGGCTCGAGCCGAAGGGCGTCTCCACCGGCCAGCTCGCCGAGGCGCCGGCCGCGCCGCTCGGGCCCGATGCATCGCCGCTTGAACCCGTACATCAAACTTGCGCCCAACATTTGATTTCCATAATCTATATTAGCCAATGAAAAGCGACCCGCCCAATCCCCGCGGCGTGCCTGCTCTCCTCCAACCCCCGGCAGGGGCTGGCCGCTGTCGTCCGCCTCGATCGCCAGCGCGCCTCCTCGCGGCCGCCCCGAAAGGCGGCCGGCTTTCCGGGGTCGGTCTCGCCGGCCACGGAAAGGCTTGTCCCCGCAGATGTCGCCGGAGATGGGAGGCTCGGACATCCGGTCCGGAGGCATCACGTCTTCTCGAGAGATCCGGGGCTCGCCGGAAGCCTTGGAACCCGGTGCCATTCGCCACGTTCTGCGGGTTGCTCAGGGAATTCATGCCGCACACGAGGGAACGATGATGGCCGAACCGGCAAGGAAGATCGCAGCCGACATGCTCGCGAGCGACGACAGGCCCGTCTTCGTCGGCACCAAGCCCTCTCTTCACGCCGAGCCTGGTCTCGACGAGCTCTTGCAGGATCCGATCATGATGATGCTGTGGCGGCGGGACGGCCTCGAGCCGGACCGGGCCAGGATGACGGTGCGGGATCTGCAGATGCTCGTGCGTCGGGCCGCGAACGATCCGGGACGGGAGGCCTGATCTCGCCTCGGCGCCCGCAAGGACCGGGCGCCGAGCCCTTCCCCGATCCTGCGATTCATTCTATGCCGCTACCGCTCCTTCATCAAAAGCTGCAGGATCGAGGATCTCTCCTATGCCGACCTACCGGTCACGCACCACCACCCACGGCCGCAACATGGCCGGTGCCCGCGGCCTGTGGCGCGCGACGGGCATGACGGATCGGGATTTCGGCAAGCCGATCATCGCGGTCGTCAACTCCTTCACCCAGTTCGTGCCGGGCCACGTCCACCTCAAGGACCTCGGCCAGCTCGTGGCCGGCGCCATCCAGGAGGCGGGCGGGGTCGCCAAGGAGTTCAACACCATCGCGGTCGACGACGGCATCGCCATGGGCCACGACGGCATGCTCTACAGCCTGCCATCGCGCGAGCTGATCGCCGACAGCGTCGAGTACATGGTGAACGCACACTGTGCGGACGCCATGGTCTGCATCTCGAACTGCGACAAGATCACGCCCGGCATGCTGATGGCGGCACTCCGGCTCGACATCCCGGCCGTGTTCGTCTCGGGCGGCCCCATGGAAGCGGGCAAGGTCCGGCTGCGCGGCACGGAGAAGGCGCTCGACCTCGTGGACGCCATGGTAGCCGCGGCCGACAGCTCGGTCACGGACGAGGAGGTCGAGGTCATCGAGCGCTCGGCCTGCCCGACCTGCGGCTCCTGCTCGGGCATGTTCACCGCGAACTCGATGAACTGCCTCACGGAGGCCCTGGGCCTGGCGCTGCCGGGCAACGGCTCCGTGCTCGCGACCCATGCCGACCGGAGGCGCCTGTTCCTGGAAGCGGGTCGCCTGATCGTCGAGATCACGAAGCGCTACTACGAGGAAAACGACGAGACCGTCCTGCCGCGCAGCATCGCGAGCTTCAAGGCGTTCGAGAACGCGATGACGCTCGACATCGCCATGGGCGGCTCGACCAACACCGTGCTTCATCTCCTCGCTGCCGCGCACGAGGCGGGCGTGCCGTTCACGATGCAGGACATCGACCGGCTCTCGCGCAAGGTGCCGGTCCTGTGCAAGGTTGCCCCTTCGGTCGCGAACGTCCACATGGAGGACGTGCATCGGGCGGGCGGAATCATGGCGATCCTGGGCGAGCTCGACCGGGCCGGCCTGATCCACCGCGACGTGCCGACGGTGCACAGCGCCACCTTGGGCGAGGCCCTGCGCTACTGGGACGTGGCGCAGACCCGCAGCGAGGAGGTGCGCACCTTCTACCGTGCCGCACCGGGCGGGGTGCCCACCCAGGTCGCCTTCAGCCAGGACCGCCGCTACGCGGCGCTCGACCTCGACCGCGAGCGCGGCTGCATCCGCTCGGTCGAGCACGCCTTCGCCAAGGACGGCGGCCTCGCCGTGCTCTACGGCAACCTCGCCGAGGACGGCTGCATCGTGAAGACCGCGGGCGTGGACGCGAGCATCCTGACCTTCGCCGGCCCGGCCCGGATCTTCGAGAGCCAGGACGCCGCGGTCGAGGGCATCCTCGGCGGCAAGGTGCAGGCGGGCGACGTGGTCGTGATCCGCTACGAAGGGCCGCGCGGCGGGCCCGGCATGCAGGAGATGCTCTATCCCACGAGCTACCTGAAGTCGAAGGGCCTGGGCAAGGCGTGCGCGCTGATCACGGACGGCCGCTTCTCGGGCGGCACCTCCGGCCTTTCGATCGGCCACGTCTCGCCGGAGGCCGCCGAGGGCGGCACGATCGCCCTCGTCGAGGAGGGGGATCGGATCGAGATCGACATCCCGAACCGCACCATCCGGCTCGCCGTGCCCGATGCGGAGCTGGCCCGGCGGCGCGAGGCGATGCTGACCCGTGGCGAAGCGGCGTGGCGGCCGGCGAGCCCGCGGCAGCGCCGGGTCTCGACCGCGCTTCGCGCCTATGCCGCCCTGGCGACCAGCGCTGCGCGCGGCGCCGTTCGGGATCTCGGCCGGCTCGAGCGCGCCTGAAAGCCGGAACCGGGAACGAGCAGGAGGCTTGTCGTAGCCATTCCCCATGGAGCGGAGCGAAGCGATGCCTGGCCTGTTCTCCCCGATCCACCTCGCCGGAAAAGAGCTTGCCAACCGGATCCTCGTCTCGCCGATGTGCCAGTATTCGGCCGAGGATGGCTGCGCCGGCGACTGGCATCTCGTCCATTACGGTGCCCTCGCCAACAGCGGTGCGGCCATGCTGATCGTCGAGGCCACGGCGGTCGAGCCGCGCGGCCGCATCTCGGCGGGCGATCTCGGACTCTACTCGGATGCCTGCGAGGAAGCCTTGGGCCGGGTCGTGGCGAGCTGCCGGCGTCACGGCACAGCGGCCTTGGGCGTGCAGCTCGCCCATGCCGGCCGCAAGGGTTCGGCGCATGTGCCCTGGCAGGGCGGAAAGGCGCTTGGCCCGAGCGAGGGGGCGTGGGAGACGATCGCCCCCTCGCCGCTCCCGTTCGACGAGGGCTGGCCCACCCCACGCGAGATGACGCCGGACGACATGCGGGACGTGCGTGCCGCCTTCGTCGCGAGCGCCGAGCGGGCGCTGCGGATCGGCTTCGATCTCGTCGAGCTGCACCTCGCACACGGCTATCTCCTGCACGAGTTCCTCTCGCCGGTCGCCAACCGACGGACCGACGCCTATGGCGGCAGCCTCGAAAACCGGATGCGGTTTCCGCTCGAGATCGCGGCCGACCTTCGCGCCGCGTGGCCCGAGGACCGGATTCTCGGCGCTCGCATCACCGGCAGCGACTGGATCGAAGGAGGGTGGAGCGATGACGATGCCGTCCAGCTCGCGCGCCGGCTGCAGAAGCTCGGATTCGACTACGTCACCGTCTCCTCGGGCGGGATAGTGCCCAAGGTGCGCATCCCGGCCGATCCGGGCTATCAAGTACCCTTCGCCGCCAAGGTGAAGCGTGAGACCGGCATCACGACCTGCGCCGTCGGGCTGATCGCGGCACCGGCGCAGGCGGAGCGGATCGTGGCCAACGGCGAGGCCGATCTCGTGGCGCTCGCCCGCGCCTTCCTCGACAACCCGCACTGGGGCTGGGCCGCGGCGTTCGAGCTCGGGGCGAAGGTACGGCGGCCACCCCAGTACGAGCGCGCCGCGCCCGAGCTCTGGCCCGGTGCCACCATATCGCGGGAGCTCGACTGAGGCTTTTCCGACAGGGCGTCAGGGTATCGACACGAACTTGCCGTAGCGGGCGAGAATAGAGGCCACGTGCGCGAGGTCGTTCCCGGGCGGCATGGCCGGTCCTGCCTCCAGCCCGAGGTCCGGCCGCTCGAACAGGGCCGCGCAGAGCCACCGGCTGTCGTGCCGGGAAACATAGCTGCCCAGGGATCCGGCTGATTCAGGGCCGCCAAGAGTTCGGGCGGGCCGGCGACGACCTCGTGCCGATCGAACCGACAGCACGGGTGCGTCAGTCACTGCCCCGACGCACCGCCAGAAGCCCGTCGCTACGGCGTCGCTTGCCGACCGCCCGACGCGCGATACCGAGCAGCTCCGCCACCTCCTGCGAGGTCAGCATGCCGCCGGTACGCTCGACGAGCTCGCCCGATGCGGGGCAGCGCGCGATCAGCGGTGCAAGATGCGCCTATCGCCTCGAGAGCGGGCGGAATCCGCGCCGTCGTCAATCGTGGAGCTGGTCCGGGTCCTGAACGAGGCCCAGCGCCTGCTCGAGCTTGCTCAGCGCCCGATCGAAGCTGCGGCGCTCGTCCTCGCTCAGGCAGGAGAGTACCTGTCGCTCACGCTCGAGCACGAAGGGTACGATCTCCTCGTAGAGCGCCCTGCCCTTTTCGGTCATCCGCAGCAGGGTTTCGCGCCGGTCGCCGCCGTTGCCGGCACGCTCGATCAGCCCGAGCTCCAGAAGCCGGCTCACCGCCCGGCTGATCCGCGTCTTGTGGGTGCGCGTGCAGCGGACGATGAACTGGGCGCTTCTCGGCTCGCGCACGGCCAAGGTGGCGAGGACGCGCCATTCCGGGATGTCGATCCCGAACCGCTCGGCATAGACCTTGGCGAGATCGCCGCTGACCTCCGCCGCCAAACGGTTCAGACGGAACGGCATGAATTTCAAGAGCTGCAGGCGTGGCACCGGGCCGTCCCGAACATCGTTGATCGTTGCAGCCGCAACCGACTTGACAGCGGAAGGCGCAACGCCTAACCCCATCGCAAAAGGTTGCAGCCGCAACGATATCAGGGGTGAGTCCGGACGTGCAAGTCCGACCTGCCGCGCGCTCGCGCAGGCCGGTCGTCGATGGTGCCGGAACACGCGAAGGAGACAGGGACCATGCCGCTCGCCTACATGTCGGGTTTCGGGAACAGCTTCGAGACCGAGACCCTGCCGGGCGCGCTCCCGGTCGGCCGCAACTCGCCGCAGAAGGTCGGTTACGGCCTCTACGCCGAGCAGCTCTCGGGCACGCCGTTCACTGCCCCGCGCGCGGCCAACCAGCGTTCGTGGCTCTACCGCATCCGGCCGGGCGTGCGCCACATGAGCCGGTTCCGCAAGGTCGACCCGGGCCTCGTGCGCACCGCCCCCGACCGCGAGGAGGCCGAGCTGGCGCTGGGTCAGCTCCGCTGGGCGCCCGTGCCGGTGCCGGAGGACCCCCTCACCTTCCGTACCGGACTCCGCACGGTGACGACCGCGGGTGACGCCGCCACGCAGATCGGGATGGCAGCGCACCTCCTCTTCGTCACCCGGTCGATGGAGAACGAATATTTCTCGAACGCCGACGGCGAGCTTCTGGTCGTGGCGCAGAATGGTAGCCTGCGCTTTCGCACCGAGTTCGGCGTGATCGAGATCGCTCCGGGCGAGATCTGCGTCATCCCGCGCGGCGTGATCTTCAAGGTCGAGATCCCCGCAGGGCCCGCGCGCGCTTATGTCTGCGAGAACTACGGCGGCGGCTTCACCCTGCCCGAGCGCGGGCCGATCGGCGCCAACTGCCTCGCCAACCCGCGCGACTTCCTGACACCCGTCGCGGCCTACGAGGACAAGGAGGAGTCGGGCGAGCTCTACATGAAGTGGGGCGGCGAACTCTGGTGCTGCGAGGTGCGCCAGTCGCCGCTCGACGTCGTCGCCTGGCACGGCAACTACGCGCCCTACAAGTACGATCTTCGCCGCTACTCGCCGGTGGGACCGATCCTGTTCGACCACGCCGACCCGTCGATCTTCACCGTGCTCACCGCCCCGTCCGAGACGCCGGGCACGGCCAACGTCGACTTCGTGATCTTCCCGGAGCGCTGGATGGTGGCCGAGAATACCTTCCGCCCACCCTGGTACCACCGCAACATCATGTCGGAGTTCATGGGGCTGATCTACGGCGTCTACGACGCCAAGCCCGGCGGCTTCAAGCCGGGCGGGATGAGCCTCCACAACATGATGCTGCCGCACGGACCCGACACCGAGGCGTTCGAGAAGGCGAGCAACGAGGAGCTGAAGCCGGTCAAGCAGGAAGGCACCATGGCCTTCATGTTCGAGACCCGCTACCCGCAGCGTGTGACACGGTGGGCGGCGCGGCTGCCGCAGCTCGAGGAAACCTACGCCGATTGCTGGGCCGGCCTGAAGAAGCATTTCGCCCCCGGCCGCCGCGAGCCTCGCTAGGAGACCGACACCTATGAAGCTCGCGAGCCTCAAAGCGGGGCGCGACGGCCGTCTGGTCGTGGTCTCGCGCGATCTCGCCCGTGCGGTCGCGGCGGACGGGATCGCGCCCACCCTCCAGTCGGCGCTCGAGCGCTGGGCGGAGGTCGAGCCGGCGCTGCGCGATCTCGCCGGGCGCCTCGAGGCCGGTGCTGCCGAAGGCGCCTTCCCGTTCGACGAGGCGGCCTGCGCCGCACCGCTGCCACGCGCCTATCAGTGGCTCGACGGCTCGGCCTACGTCACCCACGTCGAGCTGGTACGAAAGGCTCGCGGTGCGACGCTGCCGGAGCGGTTCTGGACCGATCCCTTGATGTACCAGGGCGCTTCGGACCGGTTCATGGGCCCGCGCGATCCGATCGAGGCCACGAGCGAAAACTGGGGCCTCGACTTCGAGGCCGAGGTGGCGGTCGTTACCGACGACGTGCCGATGGGAACGCCCGCCTCGCTCGCCGGCCGGCACATCAGGCTCGTCGTGCTGGTGAACGACGTCTCCGCGCGCGCCCTGATCCCGGACGAGCTCGCAAAGGGCTTCGGCTTCGTGCACGGCAAGCCGGCCAGCGCCTTCTCGCCGGTGGCGGTGACGCCGGACGAGCTGGGCAAGGCCTGGCGGGACTACAAACTGTGCCTGCCGCTGCTCTCCTTCGTCAACGGCAAGCCGTTCGGCCGGCCCGATGCCGGGGTGGACATGACCTTCGACTTCACCCGGCTGATCGAGCATGCCGCGAAGACGCGGTATCTGAGCGCCGGCACCATCATCGGCTCGGGCACGGTGGCGAACGGGGCGGCGCGCGACGAGGCGAGCGGGATCGGCCATTCCTGCATCGCCGAACGGCGTATGCTCGAGACGATCTGGCGGGGTGAGCCGGAAACGCCCTGGCTCCGCTTCGGCGATCGGGTGCGGATCGAGATGAAGGATGCGGCCGGCCGCTCGATCTTCGGCGCCATCGAGCAGGAGGTCGTCCGCTACACGCCGCCCGTGGCCCGAGATCCCGGCGCAGGAGACGAGAGATGAGCAAGGCATTCGCGAGCCAGTCCGATCTCACCGACAAGCGCGAGAGCTTCACCGAGCTCGCGGACGGCGTGTACGCGCTCACCGCCGAGGGCGACCCGAACTCGGGTGTGGTGATCGGCGACGATGCGGTCCTGGTGATCGACGCCCGTGCCACGCCGGTCATGGCGAAGGAGTTGGTCACGCACATCCGCAAAGTGACCGACAAGCCGATCCGGCACGTGCTCTTGACCCACTACCATGCCGTGCGCGTGCTCGGAGTCGCCGGCTACGAGGAGCGGGTCAACGTCATCGCCAGCGATGCGACCTATTCGATGATCCAAGAGCGCGGGCAGCAGGACATGGATTCCGAGATCCAGCGCTTCCCGCGCCTGTTCCGCGCCAAGGAGACCATCCCCGGCCTGACCTGGCCCAACGTGGTGTTCCACGACCGGATGACGCTCTGGCTGGGCAAGCGCGAGGTGCAGATCATCCATGCCGGCCGCGGCCACACCCGTGGCGACACGATCGCCTGGCTGCCCAAGGAGAAGGTGCTGTTCGCGGGCGATCTCGTCGAGTATGGCGCCACCCCCTACTGTGGCGATGCGCACTTCGACGACTGGCCAAGGACGCTGGACCGGCTCGCGGTCCTGCAGCCGCAGGCGGTGGTGCCGGGTCGCGGCGAGGCGCTCACCAGCCCCGAGCAGGTGAAGCAGGGCATCGCCGAGACCCGGGCCTTCCTCGAGGATGTGCTCCGGATCGCCAGGGAAGGTGTGACGGACGGCCATTCGCTCAAGCAGGTCTATGACCGAGCGATGCGCGAGCTGCGGCCGAAGTACGGCCATTGGGTGATCTTCGAGCACTGCATGCCGTTCGACGTCTCGCGCGCCTACGACGAGGCGCAAGGGATCGACAATCCCCGGATCTGGACCGCCGAGCGCGACCTCGAGATGTGGCGGGCGCTCGAGGGAACGGGTGCGTGAGCCGGCCGACGGATCGGGGAGCCTCGACGTGTCCGCTGCCAAGAACTTCTCGCGCCCCTACCGGCGATCGAAGGACCAGGACACATCCCGGCCGGCGCGCCACCGGGTCGTCATCGTCGGCGGCGGGCCGGTGGGGCTGTCGCTCGCTGCCGATCTCGGCGTGCGCGGCGTGCCGTGCGTGGTGGTCGACGGCAAGGCCGCCTTCGGCGAAGGCTCGCGCGGGATCTGCTACGCCAAGCGCACGCTCGAGATCCTGGATCGGCTGGGCGTGGGCGAGCGGGCGGTCGAGAAGGGCGTCACCTGGCAGCTCGGCAAGGTGTTCCGCAAGGAAGAGCTGCTCTACCAGTTCGACCTTCTGCCCGAGGCCGGCCACAAGATGCCGGCCTTCGTCAACCTGCAGCAATACTATCTCGAGCAGTACCTCTACGAGCGCTGCCAGGAGCTGCCGGCTGTCGACCTGCGCTTCCAGAACAGGTGCACGGGCGTCGAGGTGGTGTCGCCCGAGCTCGCGCGCATCCGGCTCGAGACGCCGGACGGCCCTTACGCGCTCGAGGCCGAATACCTGATCGCCTGCGACGGCTCGCGCTCGCTCGTGCGCCAAGCACTGGGCCTGTCGTTCGCGGGCCGGGTGTTCGAGGACCGGTTCCTGATCGCCGACGTCAAGATGCCGGCCGACTATCCGGCCGAGCGCTGGTTCTGGTTCGACCCGCCCTTCAATCCCGGCCAGTCGGCGCTCCTGCACAAGCAGCCGGACGACATCTGGCGCATCGATCTCCAGCTCGGCTGGGACGCCGACCCCGTCGAGGAGCGCAGGCCCGAGCGGGTGCGGCCCAGGCTGGAGGCGATGCTGGGCAAGGAGCGGCCGTTCGAGCTCGAGTGGATCAGCATTTACACCTTCCAGTGCCGGCGGCTGCAGAGCTTCGTGCATGGCCCCGTGATCTTTGCCGGCGACGCGGCGCACCTGGTCTCACCGTTCGGAGCGCGCGGCTTCAACAGCGGCGTGCAGGACACGGACAACCTCGCCTGGAAGCTCGCGGCCATATTGGCGGGCCGGGCACCCGCGGCACTCCTCGCGACGTACCGCATCGAGCGCGAGGCGGCGGCGGACGAGAACCTCCGGCATTCGACTCGCTCGACCGACTTCATCACACCGAAGTCGCACGCCTCGCGCGTGATCCGCGATGCGGCGCTGTCGCTCGCGGCCGAGACGCCCTTCGCGCGCGCCCTCGTCAACTCGGGCCGGCTGTCCACGCCCACGGTCTACGACACGCCGCTCTCCACACCCGACACCGCGTCCTTCGGCGGCACGGCCCGGCTGGGCGGGCCGCTGCCGGATGCGCCGCTGGTGCGCCCCGATGGCCGCCCGGTGTGGCTGCTGAACCTGCTCGGCCCCGGCTTCACGCTGCTCTACGACGGCGCGGAGCTGCCTTTTGCCGTGCCGGAAGGGCTGCACGTGGTGCGGATCGGCCGGGACGCCCTGGACGAGGCGGGCCTGTTCCGCGAGCGCTACGACGCGCAGCCGGGCTCGGCCTGGCTCGTGCGCCCCGACCAGCACTTGTGCGCCCGCTTCCGCGCGGTCGAGCCGCACGCGATCGGAGCGGCGATGCGCCGCGCGCTGGGCTGGGAGCTGCCGCGATGACGAGCCTGATCACCACGCCCAACCTTGAGGACCCGGACGGGTTCTATGCCGCGCTGGTGGCGGCGCATCAGGGCCTGCCCGAGAAGGCCAGCGCGCTTTTGAACGCGCGTCTCGTCCTGATCCTCGCCAACCACATCGGCGAGGAGAAGGTGCTGGAAGAGGCGCTCGCCCTCGCCCGCGCCCCGCTCGCGGCCGAAGAATCACCGGATGCTCAGGCATCGAGCGCCAGCCGATGATCCTCGTTCGACCACTGGCCGCTCGCCGGGTCGAAGAAGGTGAACTCGAGGCTCGTATGCCCCGCGAGCTCGTCCCGCCCGAAGCGGATGCCGTGGAGCCCGAAGGGTAGCGGTGTCGAAGGCCGGTCCTCGATACGCTGCCAGCCGTCGAAGCCGAGATGGAGCACGAACGGGACCGGGGCCTCGATCAGGAGCTCGCGGCGGGGCGGCAGGCGGGTGAAGGGTGCCGTGCGCCGCCAGTGCCAGGTCGAGGCCGAGGGGATCCGCCCGTCGTAGCGGGCGCGCACCGCCTCGAGCCGCTCGTGGGGGGCGCCGCGCTCGCTGGCCGTCAGCAGCTTCAAGAACTCGGCGTGCGCCCAGACCAGGGGCATGGCGCTGCCCGTGGGCTTGCCGGGATAGAGGAACCGCTCCGGTATGGGTGCCGCGTCCCAGACCTGCTCCGGCATCAGCCCGCCCGGACCGGTCATGCAGGCCATGGCCTCGAGCCAGGGCGTTGGATCGCCGCCCGCCATCAGCTCGAAGTGGCCGCGCTCGCCGGTGAGCAGCGGCCAGGCGCGACCGATGCCCGTGCCGTCGAAGGCGCTGCCGTCCTCGTGCTCGCCGTAGCCGTCGAGATTGTAGCGATGAAAGGCGGGGCCGCAGGGTGTCGTCACCTTCAGCACCCGCTCGGCGACCGCGAGCGAGGAGCGCATCCTCGGGTCGTCGGCACGCCGCAGCCCCAGGCGGGCGAGGTAGAGGAAGTCGAGGCCGATCATCGCGGCGGCCTTGACGGTGAGGCCGACCCGGTTCCTGACCTCGATCGGCATCTCGAGCGCGCCGTCGCGGGCTTCGGGCGCCAGCCGCACGTAGTAGCCGCCGTCGCCGGGCTCGCCCAGAGGTCCGCCCGCCTCGACGAAGGTCCAGGCCTCGATCCGCTCGTTCCAGTAGTCGGCGAGCGAGAGAAGGTAGGCGTCCTCGTCGGCTTCGGCGAAGTCGGCGGCGGCGACCAGGGCCGCCACCTCGATGCCGAGCGTGAACGGGCTGATGCCGGCGCTCTCCTCCCAGCGATCCTGCGGGCTCAACGGGCCGTTCCGCGCGATGAAGGCGGCAGCGCCCCGGACCATGGCCTCGATTGCGGGCGTGCGCTCGATCAGGCGCCCTTCCAGCAGCTTGGTCGCGAGCAGGATCGGAAAGCCGGTCTCGTCGAGCTGGACGCCGTTCCAGTAGGGCCTGCCGTCCGGGAACCGGTTCTGCGCCCAGTGACCGTCGGGCTCCTGGGTGGCGAGGAGATAGTCGAGCATGCGCAGCGCGTCGCGCGTGTGGCCCACGGCGAGAAAGCCGAGCCCCGCCTCGACCGCATCGCGCGTCCAGACGAGATGATAGCCGCCGGGATCGTTGGTGGTGTTGCCCCAGGGAATGCTGAGGCTCGCGACGACCGCTCCTGGGTAGGTGCGATCCTCGTGCACCTTCAGCACCATGGCCGAGAGCTGCGCCATGCGGGCGAGATCGGGCCGGCTGTTCCGGAGCTCGAGCCCCCTCCCCCAGATGCCCCAGCTCTGCTCGAACGCCTCGCGCGCCGCCGGAAAGCCGCTGCACAGGCTCGAGCGGGCGAGGAGCCGGGCCCCTTCCGTGCTGTCGGCGAAGCCGAGGGCGAGAACCCCTGCCGAGCCTGCGAGTTCGCCCATGAGCGCCACGTTGCCCTGCTCGGCACGAGCATAAGCCCAGGTCATGCGGCCGTGGCGGGCGAAGTCCTGCCAGCCGTCGGAGAAGCCGACATAGCCGGCGCTGCCTCGGCTGAAGGCGGGCTCGGCGAGCAGGCACAGGTTCCGGTCGCCTTTCCTCGCCAGAAGCTCCGGGCCCTCCACCCAGGCCGTGTTGTCGAGGCCGCTCAGTCCGAGATGCGGGGCGAGGAGGGCGTAGAGCCGCCCCCGCGCCTCGAGCCGCCAGGCGATAAGCAGGACGTCGCGCTGCGGGTCGGGCACGATCTCGAGCACGAGGCGGTAGCCGGGGCCCTCGTACACGATCTGCGGCAGGGGGATGTAGGGGCGCGGCGTGCTCAGGACGTAGCGCCTCGCCCGCTTGACCTCGACCCAGCTCCCGTCGTCGAAGCCGATGATGAAGCCGAGGTCGCGGATCTGCGGCTGGCCCGTGGAGGGCCAGTAGACCTCGTTGACGATGCCGAAGCCCACCGTCGCCCACAAGCGGCCCGCCCCCTCGACGGCGGTGGTCACGAGGTCCTTCGCACTCGAGGTCCAGGTCGGGGCGATGCCGGGCGCACCCGGCGCGTCCTCCGTGCCGCTCATGCTTCCTCTTCGGCGGTCGCATCGCTCGAGGGAAAACAACGGCCGTCTCGGATGTTCCTACCTCCTCGAACGGCAAAGACATCCCCGCACTGGCCGGCCCGAGCGGCGCTCATGCCTCCGGGACCTCGCGCTGCAGCTCGTCGAGCCAGACCCTGGCGTTGCCGTCCGAGGGTGCCCGCCAGTCGCCGCGCGGCGAGAGCGAGCCGCCGGCCGAGACCTTGGGTCCGTTCGGCAGGGCCGAGCGCTTGAACTGGCTGATCGTGAAGAAGCGGAACAGGAACACCTCGAGCCAGTGGCGGATCTCGGCGAGGCCGTAGGCGCGCCGCCGCTCGGCGGGGAAGCCCGGCGGCCAGGCACCCTTCTCGACGTCGCCCCAGGCATGGAGCGCCAGGAAGGCGATCTTGGACGGCCTGAAGCCGTAGCGCAGCGTGTAGAACAGGTTGAAGTCCTGCAGCGCATAGGGGCCGATCCTGGCCTCGGTGCTCTGGATCTGCTGATCCGCCCCCGCCGGCACGAGCTCGGGCGAGATCTCGGTGTTCAGGATCGAATCCAGCGTTTCCGAGACCTCGGGCGCGAACTGGCCGGACGCGATCACCCAGCGGATCAGGTGCTGGATCAGGGTCTTCGGCACGCCGGCGTTGACGTTGTAGTGGGACATCTGATCGCCGACACCGTAGGTGCACCAGCCCAAAGCCAGCTCCGAGAGGTCGCCCGTGCCCAAGACGATCGCATCGTACTGGTTCGCGAGGCGGAAGAGATAGTCGGTGCGCAGGCCCGCCTGGACGTTCTCGAAGGTGACGTCGTGCAAAGGCTCGCCGCGGGCGAAGGCGTGGCCGATGTCCTCGAGCATCCGGCGCGCGGCCGGGCGGATATCGAGCTCGCGTGCCGTGACGCCCAAGGCCTGCATCAGCCGGTGCGCGTTGCTCTTGGTGCGCTCGCTCGTGCCGAAGCCCGGCATGGTGAAGGCCAGGACGTTGGCCCGCGGCAGGCCCATGCGGTCCATGGCGCGCGCGGCGACGATGAGGGCTTGCGTCGAATCGAGGCCGCCCGAGACGCCGATCACGATCCGCTCGATCCGTGTCGCGCGCAGGCGCTGGACGAGGCCCGAGACCTGGATGTTGTAGGCCTCGTAGCAGTCCTGCGCGAGGCGGGCGGGGTCCGCGGGCACGAACGGGAAGCGCTCGACCCGGCGGAGAAGGCCGAGATCGGCCACGGGCGGGTCGAGCCGGAACGGTACCCGGCGAAAGCATGCCGCCGCCGCGTGCCGGCGCCGGTTGTCGTCGAAGGTGCCCATACGCTCGCGCTCCAGGCGCAGAAGGCCGAGATCGACGTCGGCCACCGCCACCTGATCGCCCGCAGGAAAACGCTCGCTCTCGGCCAGCGCCGCACCGTTCTCGAAGATCGCGACCTGGCCGTCCCAGGCGAGATCGGTGGTCGATTCGCCGGCCCCGGCGGCGGCATAGAGATAGGCGGCAAGGCAGCGCGCCGACTGCGACTGGCACAGGATCCGGCGGGTCTCGGCCTTGCCGATCGTGATGTTGCTGGCCGAGAGGTTGGCGAGGACCGTGGCCCCGGCGAGGGCCGCTTCGGCACTCGGCGGCACCGGCACCCAGAAATCCTCGCAGATCTCGGCATGGACGACGAGATCCGGCACGTCCTCGGCCGCGAACAGGAGATCGGGGCCGAACGGCGCCTCGTGGCGGCCGACCCGGATCGTCTCGCCCTCGGTGCCCTCGCCCGAGGCGAACCAGCGATGCTCGTAGAACTCGCGGTAGTTCGGAAGATGCACCTTGGGCACGACGCCCAGAAGCCGGCCCCGGTGCACCGCGACGGCCGTGTTGTAGAGCCGGCTGCCGTGGCGCAGGGGTGCGCCCACCAGGAGCAGCGGCAGGAGATCCTCTGAGGCCGCCACGATCGCCTCGACGGCGCGCACCACCTCGGCCTGGAGCGCATCCTGGAGCAGGAGGTCGTCGATGGCGTAGCCGGAAAGGGCGAGTTCCGGGAAGACGACGAGAGCCGCCCCTTGCGCGGCGCAGCCGCGCGCCACCTCGAGGACGGCAGCGGCGTTCGCGGTCGGATCGGCGATGGCGCAACGCGTGGTGGCGACGGCGACCCGGGCGAAGCCATGGCGGTAGAGGGAGCGAAACGTCATCGCGGGACCGAACCGGTTCGAGGATCGAAGACAGGCAGACAGAACCCGCGCCCGCCCGTCGTCAAGACGGTTCGGCGGGAGGCGCGGGGCTGCTGGGTGAACGGGCGCGGGCGACGCCGCGTTCCGCACCCGAAGGCCTGCGCGGGGGAGACGAGGGCGGGAGAGTCGGTCGGGATCGAGCCAACACTTAATGGCTTAGTTGTTGATGTTGCTGCGTTTCTCGAAATCGTTCGTGCAATTTCACATTGCAAGGTCGCCTACTCCTGCCGCGCGGCCCCGCCTCGGACCGATCTGGAATATTATCCTAGAAGATGCTTGCGCACAAACCCGGCGGGCGAACGGCTCGCGACGATCGGCTGGAGGGAGCGTCAACCAGCGGCCTGAGCTTCGGCCAGGATGAGCGGCCGCAGGCGCGGCTTCAGGAGGTTGCGTTGCGCGAGATCCACCCGGCGGCCCAGACGGTCTTCGAGATCGGCCTCGAGGCCGGCGATGTCGAGCAGGTCCACGGCGCCATCGAACTCGACCAGGATGTCGACATCGCTGTCCGGGCGCTGCTCGCCCTGGACCCACGAGCCGAAGATGCCGAGATAGGCGATCGGGTAGCGCCGCCTGAGGTCGGGCAGGAAGGCGCCGAGCTCGGCCTTGATCGTCGCCAGATCCGGCGACCCCTGGTCTGCCTTCTGCGATCGGCTCCCTGAACGCACCATGCTTCCCCTCCGCTCGACACATGCAGGCGGTGAGCCTTCGCGCGTGCAAGGCCACACGCGCTGCACCGCAGGGCAACCGGCTCCGACAGGCAGACGATCAGGGGCAGAGTGACGCAGCTGCGACCGCCCACGTCTGGCGGCGGAATGCACGGGAGAAGCATGAATTTCCAGGGAATCCTCAATCCAGGAATTGGGTGAGTTCGTCGAGGGGACACCGATCGGCTGATGAATGCAGGAACATTTCATGGATTTAATCCAATCCGGAGGAGAAACCCCTCTTGTCGAAATCAACCGGCCGCGTTAGTAATCCTTCCGCATCGAAGCCCTGCAACGAGAAGCAGCGGCACATGCCACGCCAGAAGGCGACGCCAAGAGTCGGAAAAGACGATGACTTCTGTTCTCACCAACACCGGCGCGATGACCGCGCTGCAGGTCCTCAGCCAGGCCAACAAGAACATGGCGGTGACCCAGGGCCGGATCAGCACCGGCCTCAAGGTCGCCACTGCCGACCAGAACGCCGCCGTCTACGCCATGGCGGGCGTGATGAAGGCCGACGTCGCCGGCTACCAGACCATTCAGGACAATCTGAGCATCGCCGAATCCGGCGTCTCGGTCGCCCGCTCCGCGGCAGAGTCGATCGGCGAACTCCTGAAGACGATGAAGACGAAGATCGTCTCCGCTCAGGACGGCACCGTCGACCGCAAGAAGCTCCAGGCCGACATCGATCAATACAAGGAACAGATCAAGCAGATTGCCGGCTCGGCCTCGTTCAACGGCGTCAATTATCTCAAGGGCGACGACAACGTCGACATTCTGAGCTCGCTCAACCGCTCGACCACGGACGGCGCCAGCTACGACGTGACGAGCAGCACGATCTCTTTCCAAAAGCAGGATCTCGTACTCGGCGAGGCTACCGCCAACAAGGTCGAGTACATCTCGGCCGGTACGCAGGCCAAGGCGGCAACGTACTCCGTTACCGATGTCGCCATTACCTTCGACCCGTCCGTCAGCAACGCAGGCACCTTCGACATTGCCATCGGCGGGGTGAAATTCAGCACGATCGCGGCCGATCCGACTGCCGGCACGACCCGTACCGCCGGTCCAATGGACCTCGTCAACAACGACGACGAGTTCAACCCCGGCACCGCACCGACGGACACCTCGCTGTCGACCATGGCGGGCGTGATCCAGAAGAATCTCGACCAAGCGTTCGGTGGCGACGGCACCGGCTCGGTGGTGACGGCCACGGTCCAGGACGGCAAGATCCGCATCACCGACAAGCTCGGCCGCGGCATCAGCGATGTAGTGTACGTGCCCGGTGGCAGCGGCAAGCTCGATGGGGTCACCGAGATCACGCGTGGCTCGACCAAGGTCGATGCCGTCGCTACCGAGGTGAGTTACACGTTCGAATCGCTCAAGGGCATCACCTTCAGGAACGCGCTTCCGGCCGGTGGCCTCGCCGCCAATGAAATGGTGAACCCGTTCAAGAGCGTGACGGTCACGAAGTCCGACGGCTCGGCCTGGACCGCGGTCGACCTCAGCGGGCTCGCCGACAACAGCACGATGACCGACGTCGCGACCGCCATCGAGACGTCGCTGAACACACAGGCCGGCAGCAGCGATTTCACGGTCACCTGGGACAGCAACTCCGGCAAGCTCAACATCCAGGACGCCAAGGGCCGCGGTGTCTCGGCCCGGTTCGATGGCGACGGCTTCGGCAAGCTCGGCGGACTGTCGACGCTGGACGTGACCACCGACGCGGGCGCCAAGCAGGCGCTCAAGGACATCGAGACGATGACCCAGGCCACGCTGGATGCGGCGGCGGCGCTGGGCTCCACGCAGACGCGTCTGTCGACCCAGAAGGACTTCCTGGGCAAGCTCGCCGACGCGCTCAACACCGGCATCGGCACCCTGGTCGATGCCGACATGACCCAGGAGAGCGCCCGGTTGCAGTCGCTGCAGGTGCAGCAGCAGCTCGCCGCCCAGGCGCTCGCCATTGCCAACCAGCAGCCGCAGCAGCTCTTGGGCCTCTTCCGCGGCTAGCCAGCCGAGGGAAGCTCCCGAACGGCCGTCAGAGCCTAGGGAGGAAACGCCAGCAGGGCCGGTCCCGCGAGGGGCCGGCCCTTTCCCTGTCGGCGGGGCTGCCGCAGTGTCCGGCCGGATCGAAAGCATGTCTTCATGGGTCATGACCGGGCTCCGACCCGGTCATCCAGCTCCTTGCCTTCTGGATGGCCGGCTCGAAGGCCGGCCATGGCAGCCGACGATGCCGATGCGCGGGAACCCGCTCCAGCACCGATCATCCGGCAGTCCGCGCAAGCGGCCGTGCCGCGGCGGAAGGTCTCTTCTCATTCCATCCGGATCGGTCCAAAGGATCGGTCGAGTCTTCCTTGTCGATTCCGATCCCGATGGAATTCTTCTGGATCGGCCGTATTCGGTCGGAACCGGCCGATGAGTTCCATTCTCGCCCATGTCGGCGCATGGTAGCGCTGGAGACGCTGAAGCGTACCGACAAGGCACCACGACCCGCGGCGCAGGTGGAGACCGGTTCCGCCGACTCGTCTGCCTACGGTTTTTCGCGGCCGGGGACAGGCCACTTGCCTTGCCGGTCGCACACGTCCATCTTTCGCAAAGTTAGAATTTCCGACAGTCTCTGGATGCTGCGATGGCGCTCGTCACGGCGCAGGACAAGTTCCAGGTGACCATCCCCGTGGCCCTGCGCGAGCGCCTCGGCCTGCGGATCGGCGATCTGCTCGAGGCCAGCGTGGAGGGTGAGGGCATCGTGCTGCCGCCCGAGGCCATCGTCGAGCGCAGCGCCGTCGCGGCCGAGCTCGCGAGCTTCCTGGCCGGGAGCCCGACGGCACCCGAGGATGCCGGCAAGCCTGAGGAGCAGATCGTCGAGGAGGCCATCGCCGAGGTGAAGGCGGCACGTGCCGAGCGATCCCTCAGCTCGCGTCGTAGTCGACCACGACCTCCGGGCTCAACGGCCGGCTCTGGCAGGTGAGGACGAAACCGGCCTCGACCTCCCAGTCCTCGAGCGCGTAGTTCACCGCCATGTCGACCTTGCCCGCGACCACCTTGGCGCGGCAGGTCGAGCACACGCCGGCCTTGCAGGAATAGGGCGCGTCGATGCCGGCGGCGCGGGCACCGTCCAGGATGCTGGTGCCGTCGAACGGCAGATCGAAGGCGCCCTGCCTGCCCTCGAGGACCACCGTGACCCGGCTCGCACCCTCGCGCGCCGCGGCAGGGATGGTGCCCGCGAGCCTGGGGCGCGGCTCGTTGCCCTCGGGCGTGAAGTACTCGAAGTGGATCCTGCGCCGGTCGACCCCGAGCTCCTCCAGCGTGCGCGCCGCCTCGCCGATCATCGGCGCCGGGCCGCACAGGAACCAGGCGTCGACCGCAGCGGGCGGGGTCACGGCACGGCAGAAGGCGCGCACCTTCCGGGCGTCGATCCGGCCGTTCAGAAGATCGATGTCCTGCGGCTCGCGCGAGAGCACGTGGTAGATGCTGAGGCGGGTGAGGAAGCGGTTCTTCAGGTCCTCGAGCTCTTCCCTGAAGATGATCGAGCTCGTGGTGCGGCTGCCGTAGACGAGGACGAAGCGGCTCTTGGGCTCGGCCGTGAGCGCCGTCTTCAGGATCGAGAAGATCGGCGTGATGCCGCTGCCGGCGCAGAACGCCACGTAGGTCCGCTCGGCGGAGGGATCGGGCGGCAGCGTGAACCGGCCGGCGGGCGGCATGACCGCGATCCGGCTGCCAGGTGCCAGCAGGCGGTTCGCGAAGGTGGAAAAGCGCCCTTCCGGCTGCTGCTTGACGCAGATCCGCAGCTCCTGGTCCTGTGCCGCCGAGCAGATCGAGTAGGTCCGCCGGATCTCCTCGCCATTGAGCTCGGTCTTGAGGATCAGGTGCTGGCCGGGCTGGTAGGCGAAGACGGGCTTGAGCTCGTCCGGCACGTCGAAGCGGATGGTGACGCACTCGTCGGTCTCGCGGCGGACCTCGGCGACCTCGAGCTCGTGGAAGCGGGCCATTCGTCGTTCCCCCCCTGTCGTTCCGTTCAGACCCGTTCGATCAGCATGGCGATGCCCTGGCCCACGCCGATACACATGGTGGCGATCGCGGTGCGGCGGTCCAGGGTCTCGAGCGCGTTGACGGCGGTCATGGCGAGCCGTGCGCCCGACATGCCCAAAGGATGGCCGAGCGCTATCGCACCGCCGTGCGGATTCACGTGCGGCGCGTCGTCGGGCAGGCCCAGCCGGCGCAAGGTCGCCAGGGCCTGGCTCGCGAACGCCTCGTTGAGCTCGACGACGTCGATCCTGGCCAGACGTCGGCCGGTGCGCTCCAGGAGCTTCTCGGTCGCCGGTGCCGGGCCGATGCCCATGATCCGGGGCGGCACGCCGGCCGTGGCCATGGCAACGATGCGCGCACGTGGCGTGAGGCCGTGCTTTCTGGCCGCGGCCTCGGAGGCGACGATGAGCGCCGCCGCACCGTCGTTGACGCCGGACGCGTTGCCGGCCGTGACGGTGCCGGGGTTGCGGAACGGCGTCTTCAGCCGGGCCAGATCCTCGAGCGTGGTCTCGGGCCGCGGGTGCTCGTCGTGCTCGACCCGGACCGTACCCTTCCTGCCCGCCGGCACGTCGACGGGGGCGATCTCGCGCGCGAAGAAGCCCTGTTCCCTGGCGGCCGCGGCGCGCTGCTGGCTGCGCAGCGCGAAGGCGTCCTGGTCGGCGCGGCTGATACCGAACTCCTCGGCGACGTTCTCGGCCGTCTCCGGCATGGAATCGACGCCGTGGAGCTGGCGCATGAGCGGGTTGACGAAGCGCCAGCCGATGGTGGTGTCGAAGATCTCGGCCGTACGCTGGAAGGGGGCTTCCGCCTTGCCCATGACGAAAGGCGCACGGCTCATGCTCTCGACTCCGCCCGCGATCACGAGCTCGGCCTCGCCCGCCTTGATGGCACGCGCAGCGATGCCGATCGCATCGAGCCCCGAGCCGCACAGGCGGTTGACGGTGGTTCCGGGCACGCTCACCGGCAGGCCGGCGAGCAGGCCCGCCATACGGGCGACGTTGCGGTTGTCCTCGCCCGCCTGGTTGGCGCAGCCCAGGACGATCTCGTCGACCGCCTCCCAGTCGAGGCCGGGGTGGCGGTCCATCAGCACCCTGAGGGGGTGCGCGGCGAGGTCGTCGGTGCGCACGGTTGCGAGGGCACCGCCGTAGCGGCCGATCGGCGTGCGGACGAAGTCGCAGATGTAAGCGTCGGTCATGCGGATTCCTTTCCGGCCCATGCGCCGAAGGTCGAGCCGCGGCGGGCGAGCTCGACCAGGAGCGGCGCCGGCTCGCTGCCGACACCGCCCACCGCCGCCATGGCCACGACGTCGGCGAGCACCCGGTCGAGTCCGATGGTGTCGGCCTCGAACAGGGGTCCGCCGCGCCAGGATGGAAAGCCGTAGCCATGGACCAACACGACATCGATGTCGGAGGGCCTAAGCGCGATTCCCTCGGCCAGGACTCTCGCCGCCTCGTTGACCATGGCGGCGCGGGCGTGGGCCTGGATCGCCTCGGCGGTGAAGCTCTGCTGTGGTGTGCCGCGCCGGGTTCGTTCGGCCGCGATCACCTCGAGCACGGCGGGATCGGGCTCCGCCCTACCGTCCGTGTAGCGATACCAGCCGGCTCCGGTCTTCCGCCCGAGTCGGCCCAGCTCGCACAGGATATCGGGGATGCGGACATAGCGCTCGCCGGCCGGCCGGGTGGCGGCGCGACGCTTGCGCTGGGCGAGAGCGATGTCGAGGCCGGAGAGGTCGAACACGGCGAACGGCCCCATCGGGAAGCCGTAGGCCGTCATCGCCGCGTCGATCGTATAAGGATCGGCGCCGTCCTCGAGGAGATATTCGAGCTGACGGCGATAGAACGCCCAGATCCGGTTGCCGATGAAGCCGTCGCCGTTGCCGGCCACCACCGCGATCTTGCCGAGCTTCCTGGCGACGGCGAGGCCGGTCGCCAGCACCTCGGGCGCCACCTTGTCGGTGCGCACGACCTCAAGGAGCCGCATCACGTTGGCGGGGGCGAAGAAATGGAGGCCAAGGAAGTCGCGCGGGCGGCTGCTGGCACGGGCGAGTGCAGCGACGTCGAGATAGGAGGTGTTGGTCGCGATGACGGCACCCGGGCGCAGAATGCGCCCCAGGTGGGCGAACAGGGCGCTCTTGACCGCCATGTCCTCGAACACCGCCTCGACCACGAGATCGGCTGCGGCCAGGGCTTCGGGTTCGCTCGTACCTTCCAACCGGGCGAGCCGTGCCGCCGCCTCGGCCTGTCCGAGCCGGCCCCGCTTCACGAGCCCTTGGTAGGCCTCCTCGATCCGGGCCCGTCCGCGTGCCAGCGCTTCCGCCGAGGTCTCGACGATCGTCACCGGATAGCCGGCATCGAGGAAGGCGATCGCGATGCCCGTGCCCATGGTGCCGGCACCGATCACGCCCACGTGCCGGATCTCGCGCGGAACGACGGCCTCGAGCCCCGGCACCTTCGCGGCCTCGCGCTCGGCGAAGAAGAGATGGCGCAGCGCCTTGGCCTGGGCGGATTCGCGTAAACGCAGGAAGGTGGCGCGCTCGCAGGCGAGCCCTTCCGCGAGCGGCAGGGTCGCCGCGGCCAGGACCGACTCGGCCGCCTGCACGGGCGCTTCCAGGCCGCGGGCGCGGCGGCGGATGCCGGCGGCGAGCTTCGCGACCGCGGTTTGGTCGAACGGCGGCACCGGCCGCTCGGCGGCACGCGGCGGGATCGCGCCAGCCGCGAGCCGCTCGCGCAGGAAGGCGATGGCGCCCTCGCGCAGATCGCCTTCGATCAGGGCGTCGACGAGGTCCAGCTCTCTCGCCTCGGCGGCCTCGATCTGTCGGCCGGAGGCGACGAGGTCGAGCGCTCGCTCCAGGCCCACGATCCGCGGCAGGAGCTGGGTGCCGCCGGCACCGGGGATCAGGCCGAGCTTGACCTCGGGCAGGCCGAGCCGCGCATCCGGTGCCGCCACGCGCCAGTGACAGCCCAGCGCCACCTCGAGCCCGCCGCCGAGCGCCGTGCCGTGGATCGCGGCGAGCCAGGGCTTGGGGCTCGAGGCTATCGCCTGCACGACCGTGGGCAGGTCCGGGCCGGGCAGCTCCTTGCCGAACTCGCGCACGTCGGCGCCGGCCATGAAGGTGCGGCCGGCGCAGAGCAGGACGGCGCCCTCGATCCGCCCGTTGCCTTCGATCGTCCGCACCGCTTCGAGCAGGCCGGTGCGCACCGCCGCCGAGAGCGCGTTCACCGGCGGGTTGTCCACGCGGACGATGGCGATGTCGCCGTCCTGCTCCAGGCTCACTGCCGTCATGGGGCTCCCGTCCCGAAAGTCGCCGCTCATAAGCCCAGATAGGCCTCGCGCACCCGATCGTCCGCGAGGAGGTCCGCAGCCTGTCCCTCGAAGGCGATCCTGCCGGTCTCGATGACGTAGCCGCGGTCCGCGATGGCGAGTGCCGCCGCCGCGTTCTGCTCGACCAGGAAGACCGTCACACCGTCCTGCTTCAGGCTCTCGATGGCCGCGAAGATCTGGTCGACCATGATCGGGGCGAGGCCCATCGAGGGCTCGTCGAGAAGAAGAAGGCGCGGCCGGCTCATCAGCGCGCGGCCGATCGCGAGCATCTGCTGCTGGCCACCGGAAAGAGCACCGCCCGGCGTGGCCCGGCGCTCCTTGAGTACCGGGAACATGGCGTAGACGCGCTCCATGTCGGCGACGATGCCGTCGTCCTTCCGCAGATAAGCGCCGAGGCGGAGATTGTCGGCGATCGAGAGCGCGCCGAAGACCTGCCGCCCTTCCGGCACCTGGGCGATGCCGCGTGCGACGCGCTCGTGCGGCGGGACGAAAGTGATGTCGTCGTCGTCGAGCCGGACGGTCCCGCCGGTCACGGGCTGAACACCCGAGATGGCGCGCAAGAGCGTGGTCTTGCCGGCCCCGTTGCCGCCGACGAGGCAGACGATCTCGCCCCGGCGCACCTCGAGCGACACGCCTTTCAGCGCCTGGATGCGGCCATAGGCACTGGTCAGGTTCTCCACCCGCAGCAGGGGCTCAGGCGACGGCACGGGCGGCCTCCTTCGCACCGTGATGGCCGAGATAGGCCTCGATCACGGCGGGATTCAGGCGGATCTCGGCCGGGGCACCCTCGGCGAGCGTGCGGCCGTGGTTCAGGACGTGGATCCGGTGCGAGAGCCGCATGACGAGGCGCATGTCGTGCTCGACCAGGACGACCGTGACGCCGCGGCGCGCGATCTCGCGGATCAGGGCCTCGATCTCGCCGGTCTCGGCCGGGTTGCAGCCCGCGGCCGGCTCGTCGAGGAGCAGGATGCGGGGTTCGCTTGCGAGCGCACGGGCGATCTCGAGCCGCTTCGCCGCCCCATAAGGCAGCGCGTTCGCCGGCTGATCGGCGAGCCGGTCGAGCCCGACGAAGGCGAGGAGGTCGCGCGCCCGGGCGCGGCTCTCCCGTTCCTCGTGCTCGACGGCGCGGCGCAGGAAGAGATGACGCAGGATCCCGCGGGATTCGCGCAGATGCCGGCCGACCATGACGTTCTCGAGCGCCGTCATCCGGCCGAAGAGCTGCAGGTTCTGGAAGGTGCGCGAGAGGCCCTTTTCGGCCAGAAGGTGCGGCTCGATCCCGGTGACGTCCTGGCCCAGAAGGCGAACCCTGCCCTCCCCCGGCCGGTAGAGACCGGAGACGATGTTGAAGAGCGTGGTCTTGCCGGCACCGTTCGGGCCGATGACGGCGAAGATCTCGCCCTCCGCGACCTCGAAACCGACGCGATCGAGTGCGCGCAGGCCGCCGAACGCGATGCCGATGTTTTCGACCTCGAGGATGCTCATGCCGCCCTCCAGCCGAGCCGTGCGGCGATGGAAGGCACGATCCCGGCGCGCAGGAAGATCATCGCCAGCATCATGACGAGCCCCAGCACGAGCTGCTCGTACTCGTGGAACAGGGTGAGGAGCTGCGGCAGCAAGACCAACACCGCCGCACCCAGCACGGAACCCAGAAGCGAGCCCAGGCCGCCCAGGACCGCCATGGCGACGAGCTCGATCGAATGGAGGAAGCCCGCCATGTCCGGCGTGACGAGGCCGTTGACCCAGGCGAGAAGGCCGCCGCCGACGGCGGCATAGACCGCCGAGATCACGAAGGCGGCGAGCTTGGCCTGTGGCGCATCGATCCCGGCGACACGGGCGGCGATCTCGGAATCGTGGATCGCGCGCAAGGCCCGGCCCGTGGGGCTCTCGATCAGGTGAATCGCGAGCAGCATGCCCAGAAGGAGGGTGCCGCCGCTGATCCAGTACCAGGTCATAGGCGAGCGCAGGCGCACACCCATGAGCTCGAGCCGCGGCACCGTCATGCCGTCGGGTCCGCCGGTCCAGACCATCTCGTTCTGCAGGACCATGGCGACCAGGATGCCGAAGCCGAGCGTGGCGACCGCGAGATAGTAGCCCTTGAGGCGGAGGATCGGCCGGCCGACCACGAAGGCGAGCAGACCCGCGGCGGCGACACCCAGAAGGAAGGCCAGGAGCGGCGGCACGCCCAGATGCGCCGGCAGGATCGCCACCGCATAGGCGCCGATGCCGAAGAACCCGGCGTGACCCAGGCTCACCTGCCCGGCATAGCCCATGAGGAGGTTGAGACCCATGACCACGAGGGCCGAGATCCAGACCAGGGTCGCGATCCGGACGTGGTAGTTGGACGGCAGAGCCAAGGGCAGGCTCGCCACGAGCACGAGGAGCAGGAGGAGCACGCCGTAGCGGCGCAGGAGAGCCGGCATCACACGCGCTCCCGCACGGCCTCGCCGAACAGGCCGTTGGGCATGGCGAAGAGGACGGCGAGAATCACGACGAACGCGACCGCGTCCTTGTAGGTCGAGGAGAGATAGCCGGCACCTAAGGCCTCGAGAAGGCCGAGGAGCAGGCCGCCCGCGACCGCTCCCACCGGCGAGCCCATCCCGCCCAGCATGGCGGCGGCGAAGCCCTTGAGGGCCAGCATGGTGCCGATGTCGTAGCTCGTGAAGGTGATGGGGGCGGCGAGGATGCCGGCCACGGCTCCGATCGCGGCCGAGAGCGCGAAGGAAAGGCCGACGATGCGGCCGGTGTCGATCCCGACGAGGCGTGCCGCCAGCCGGTTGCCGGCGGTGGCGATCACGGCCTTGCCGACGAGGGTGCGGTTGATGAACGCCCAGAGCAGGACGACGAGTGCTGCCGTCCCACCCAGGATCCAGAAGCTCTGCGGCAGGATGGTGGCGCCCAGAACGGTGACGGGCGCATCACCCGAGAAGGCGGGGAGCTGATGGAGCTGCTTGTCGAACACGACCTGGGCGGCACCCCGCAGGAAGATCGAGGCGCCGATGGTGATGATGACGAGCGTCACCGCGCCTGCACCCCGCGCCGGCTCGATGGCGAGCCGGTGCAGGAGGAGCCCGACCGCGATCGTGGCCAGCACCGCGAGCACGGCCGCCGCCGGAATCGGCAGGCCGAGCTGGACGAGAAACACGGTGGTCATTCCGCCCAGCATCACGAACTCGCCTTGCGCGAAGTTCACGACATCGGAAGCGCGGTAGACGAGGGTGAAACCCAGCGCCACGAGCGCATAGATCGCACCCACGGTGAGGCCGGAGAACAGGAACTGCAGGAGCTCGCTCATCTCTCCGCCTCAGCCGGCGAGCGCCCAGTCGCCGTTTTTGATCTCGAGCATCCGAAACGCGCTGAGATCGAGGCCCATATGGTCCTCGGGCGTCATGTTGAAGACGCCGGCCGTGCCGACGAAGCCCTTCGTGGCCTCGATCGCGTCGCGGATGGCGCCCGGCTCGGTCGAGCCCGCACGCTCGATGGCGCTCTTCAGAATCATGATCCCGTCATAGGCGTGACCGCCGAAGGTCGAGACCGGCTGCTTGAAGGCGTTCTCGAAGGCCGTCTTGTAGTCGACCAGCACCTTCTTCTGCGGATCGCCGTCGGGCAGCTTGTCGGCGACGAGAAGGGCAGCCGCCGGCAGGCGCGCGCCGTTCGCGGCCTCGCCCGCGAGCTCGATGAACTGCTTCGAGGCCACACCGTGGCTCTGGTAGAGCGGCAGGTCGATGCCGAGCTGGCGGTAGTTGCGCGTCACCACGGCCGGGCCCTGGCCGAAATCGGCGTTCAGCACGGCCTGGGCGGCCGAGCCTCGGATCTTGGTGAGCTGCGGGGTGACGTCGGTGTCCTTGGGGCCGTAGGTCTCGTCGGCCACGATGGTGATGCCGTAGTCGGGGGCCACGGCCGTGCACTGCTTGCGCATCGAGGCGCCGAAGCCGCCCGTGCCCGAGATCAGGCCGAGCTTGGTGAAGCCTCTCGCCTTCAGGTCCTCGAAGATCTTCTGGCACGCCATGCGGTCGGTGTGCGGCATCTTGAAGACGTGCGGGTTCACGGGCTCGACGATCTCGATGCCGCCGGCGAGCGAGATGAACGGGATCCCGGCATCCTCGAACACCGGGATCATCGCCATGGTGGTGCCGGTGGAGGTGCCGCCGACCATGGCGACGACCTCGTCCTCCTCGACCAGGCGCTGGGCGAAGGTCTTGGCCTTGCTGGCATCGCCGCCGTCGTCGTAGACGACGAGCTGGAGCGGCCGGCCGAGCACGCCACCCGCCTCGTTGATCCTCTTCACGTAGAGCTCGAGCGTCTTCTGCTCGGGATCGCCCAGAAACGCCGCCGGTCCCGTCACCGAGAGGACGGCGCCGATCCTGATCGGCTCCGCCGCGCTTGCCGCACCCGAAAATGAAAGGGTTAGGGCGGCGGTCGCGGCGAGCAGGCAACGGCGGGAAAGGCTCGTCATCATCCCTTGTGTTCCTCCCTGTCGTCGGCCCGACCCTCCCCTGCCGGAAGGGCCTGGGCGGGCAGTTTCAGGCGGCTTTCGCGGGGCGGCGGACCATCGCCACCCGAAAGCGGTTCGCGACGAAGGCGGCATCGGTGAGGCAGGCATTGCCGGCCGGGTTGGCGCCGCTGACGTGGTAGTCGGAGAAGGCGGCCGACTGGTTCACGAACACGCCGCCGGTGAGGTTCTCCGAGAGCGCCACGCCGGCCTCGGCAAAGGCCTTCTCGGCGGCCACGAGCACGTCCGGGTCGGTCGTGTAGATCGCGGCCGTGATCGCACCCTTGGCCGAAGCACCGGCGGCGGCGCGGCGGATCGATTCCGCCGTGTCTCCGGTTGCGATCAGAAAGCTGATCGGCCCGAACTTCTCTTCCGCATAGGTCTCCTCGGCCGCGGCCGCGACCTTCCGGACGAGGGGGGTCACCGCCCGCGCTTGCGGGAATCCCGGGATCGCGACGGGGGTCGCGGGATGGACCACCTCCCCGGCCGCGGCCTCTTTCTGCACGCGTTCCCAGGTGGCATCGCTCTGGATGGCACCCAAGACCGCCGCGGCCCGATCGGGGTCGCCGAGGAGCCTGTCGATCGCGCGGGCGATGCCGGCACCCACCTCCTCGAAAGTCTTGTGGCCCTGGTCGGTGGCGATGCCGCTCCGGGGCACGAAGATGTTCTGCGGGGCCGTGCACATCTGGCCGGAATAGAGGCTGAGCGAGAAGGCGATGTTGGCGCACATGCCCTCGAAGTCGTCGGTCGAATCGATGACGACCGGGTTGATCCCCGCCTTCTCCGTGAAGAGCTGCGCCTGGCGCGCGTTCTCCTCGAGCCAGCGGCCGAAGGCCGGGCCGCCGGTGAAGTCTATGATCGCGACCAAAGGATCGGTGACGAGCGCCTGCGTCTCCCCGTCGGCGAGATCGGCCGCGAGCAGGAGCACGTTCGGATCGAAGCCTGCCTCCTTCAGCACCTCGCGCCCGATCTTCACCGTGAGCGCCAGAGGCAGGATGGCACCCGGATGCGGCTTGACGATGACGGGATTGCCGGTGGCGAGGCTCGCGAACAGGCCGGGATAGGAATTCCAGGTCGGGAAGGTGGAGCAGCCGATCACGACCGCGATGCCGCGCGGGACGATCCTGAACTCCTTGTCGAGCCGGAGCGGCTCGCCCTTGCCGGCGGGCTTCTCCCAGCGGGCGCGCACCGGCACGCGCTTCATCTCGTCGTAGGCGTAAGCCACCGCCTCGAGGCCGCGATCCTGCGCGTGCGGGCCGCCGGCCTGGAAGGCCATCACGAAGGCCTGGCCGCTCGTGTGCATCACGGCCTGGGCGATCAGGAAGCTCTGTCGGTTCAGGCGGTGCAGGATCTCGAGGCACACCCCGACCCGCGCCTCGGGCGTGGCCTCGGCCCAGCCCGGCGCCGCCTTCCGGGCAGCCTCCAGAAGCCGCGGCACGCTCGCCTTGGGATAGGTGATGCCGAGCTCGAGGCCGTAGGGCGAGCGCTCTCTGCCACCGAAGCCACCGCTGCCGGGCTGGTCGAGCGCGAAGGGCTTGTTCAGGAGCGCCTGGAACGCGGCCTCGGCATCGGCCTTCGCGGTCTCGCCGTAGATCTTGCCCGAGGGCATTTCGGGATAGGCGGCCCAGTAGCCCCGGCCGGCGATCGCCGCCAGCGCCTGATCGAGCACGGGCTTGTGGGTGGCGAAGAGGTCTGCCACGGGCTCCGCTCTCCTTGGTCTGTCCTGATCCGCGGAAGCCGGTTGACTTCCGGTGCCGGCGGCTATAATTGACCGACTGGACGGTCAATGCAAGAGGAATTTCCAGCCTCGCCGGTCGCCCCTGGCAGAAGGGAGATGCCATGAACGAGACGCCGGTGCGCGTCGATGTCGGTCAGGGTTGGCGCATCATCACCCTGAACCGCCCCGACAAGCTCAACGCCTTCAACGAGGCGATGCATCGCGCCCTGATGGAGGCGCTGGATGCGGCCGAGGCCGACCCGGACTGCCGGGCGCTCGTGCTCACCGGCGCGGGCCGGGGCTTCTGCGCCGGGCAGGATCTGGGCGACCGGATGCAGGTGGAAGACGGAGAGCCGCCCGATCTGGGTGCCACGATCGAGGCCGCCTACAACCCGCTGGTGCGGAAGCTGCGCGCTCTTCCCTTCCCGACCGTCTGCGCCGTCAACGGCGTCGCGGCGGGAGCCGGTGCCAACATCGCGCTCGCCTGCGACATCGTCCTCGCCGGACGCTCGGCGAAGTTCATCCAGGCCTTCGCCAGGATCGGCCTGATCCCGGATTCGGGCGGAACCTGGACCCTGCCGCGGCTCGTGGGCCGTGCGCGCGCCATGGCGCTCGCGATGCTGGCGGAGCCCGTATCGGCCGAGCGGGCCGAGGCCTGGGGCATGATCTGGAAGGCCGTGGACGACGAGCGGCTGATGGAGGAGGCGCAGAAGCTCGCCGCCTATCTCGCGACCCAGCCCACGGTGGGCCTCGTGCTGATCCGCCGGGCGCTCGACGCCTCCAACACCCATACGCTCGACCAGCAGCTCGACCTCGAGCGCGATCTCCAGCGCGAGGCCGGGCGCACGCCGGATTACGCGGAAGGCGTGCGCGCATTCATGGAGAAGCGGACACCCCGCTTCACCGGGAGGCGGGCATGAGCGACCGCATGAGCCCGGAAGCGCTCGCCCGCGCCTGCGCGGATGCCATGTGGGCCGAGGATGCGGCCTCGCAAGGGCTCGGCATGGAGCTGGAGTTCGTCGCCCCCGGCGAAGCCAAGATGGCGATGACCGTGCGGCCCGACATGGTGAACGGCCACGGCATCATGCACGGCGGGTTCATCTTCACGCTCGCCGACAGCGCCTTCGCCTTCGCCTGCAACACCTACGGCGAGAAGGTGGTGGCACAGCACTGCTCGATCACGTTCCTGCAGCCCGGCCGGCTCGGCGATCGCCTCACCGCGCACGCGGTCGAGCGCAGCCGCAGCGGACGGTCGGGCATCTACGACATCCGGGTGACGAACGCGAGCGGCGAGATCATCGCCGAGTTCCGCGGCCATTCGCGCGCCATCGGCGGGCGGCTGGTCGAGGAGAGCGCCCGCTAGGCCGCCGAGAGAAAACGGGGAGGTCGACCATGCCGACGAAGCGGATCGCCGATCTGGCGCCCAGGCGCGAGGAGCTCGACCCGATCGAGATCGCCTCGCGCGACGAGCTCCGGAACCTGCAGCTCCAGCGGCTGCGCTGGACCCTGAACCACGCCTACCACAACTCGCCGCACTACCGGCAGCGGTTCGACAGCGCGGGCGTGCATCCGGACGATCTCAAGGACCTGTCCGATCTCGCCAAGTTCCCGTTCACGACCAAGCAGGATCTGCGCGACACCTATCCCTTCGGCATGTTCGCCGTGCCGCGCGAGCAGGTCGTGCGCATCCACGGCTCGTCCGGCACCACGGGCAAGCCCACGGTGGTGGGCTACACGAAGAAGGACATCGAGACCTGGGCCGAGGTCGTGGCGCGCTCGATCCGGGCCGCGGGCGGCAGGCCGGGGATGAAGGTGCACGTGGCCTATGGCTACGGCCTGTTCACCGGCGGCCTCGGTGCCCATTACGGTGCCGAGCGGCTGGGGTGCACGGTCATTCCGATGAGCGGCGGCATGACCGAACGGCAGGTGCAGATGATCCAGGACTTCTGCCCCGAGATCATCATGGTCACCCCCTCCTACATGCTGGCGATCCTGGACGTGTTCAAAGCGCAAGGTCAGGACCCGCGGCTCTGCTCGCTCCAGATCGGGATCTTCGGCGCCGAACCCTGGACGAACGCCATGCGCCAGGAGATCGAGGAGGCGTTCGACATGCATGCCGTCGACATCTACGGCCTTTCCGAGGTGATCGGGCCCGGCGTCGCCAGCGAGTGCATCGAGACCAAGGACGGTCTCCATGTCTGGGAGGATCATTTCTACCCCGAGATCATCGATCCGGTGACGGGCGAGGTCCTGCCCGAGGGGGAGAAGGGCGAGCTCGTGTTCACCTCGCTCACCAAAGAAGCGCTACCGGTCATCCGCTACCGCACGCGCGACCTTACCCGGCTCCTGCCCGGCACGGCGCGCACCATGCGGCGGATCGAGAAGATCACCGGCCGCTCGGACGACATGATGATCGTCCGTGGGGTCAACGTGTTCCCGAGCCAGATCGAGGAGCAGATCTTCAAGTGCAAGGGCCTCGCTCCGCACTATCTGATCGAACTCACCCGCGAGGGCCGGCTGGACTGCCTCACGATCCATGTCGAGGTGCTGCCCGATCATGCCGACGAGGCGAGCCGGAAAGTGCTGGCCGCCGAACTCGCGCATCACGTCAAGAGCTATATCGGCATCTCGTCTCGCATCCATGTCGGCGATCCGGGCTCGATCGAGCGCTCGGCCGGCAAGGCGAAACGGATCGTCGATCGGCGGCCCAAGGATTGATAGAACCGGCCCGGCCGGTTCGTTTTGCAGCTTGGAAGTGGACATCAGCCGTCATGGCGAAAACGCGCGCCAGCGACTACGAGGACAAGCGCCGCTCGATTCTGAAGCCGTCGGCGAGGCTGTTCGCCACCCACGGCTATGATCGCGCCTCCATGAACATGGTCGCTGCCGCCTGCGGCGTCTCGAAGGCACTCCTCTACCATTACTACCGGGACAAGGAGACGCTGCTCTACGACGTCATCCGCACCCACCTCGAGGAGCTGCTGAGCGCGGTCGAGGCGGCAGCGGGCGAGCGGGAGCCGAAGCGACGCCTTCTCGCCATGGCGGAAGCCCTACTCGAGGCTTACCGGGAGGCCGATGCCGAGCACAAGGTCCAGATCAACCACCTCTCGCTCCTGGCACCGGAGCGCCAGGACGAGCTGAAGGCGCTCGAGCGGGCGCTGGTCTCCCGGTTCGCCGAGGCGATCGCCGCCTGCGTGCCGGGCCTCGTCGCGGACCACCGGCTGCTGAAGCCGGTGACGATGTCGCTGTTCGGCATGCTGAACTGGCACTATCTCTGGTTCCGCGAGAACGGCCCGCTCAGCCGCAAGGACTATGCCGATCTCGCGGTGAAGCTGCTGCTCGAAGGTGCCGGCAGCCTTCATTCATCCGCAGCGGGCGCGGCACGGCCGGCGGCCGCGGCGCAGCCGCGGCGCAAGGCGGCCCCGAGCGAACGCCGCCCGGCCCTCAGTGGCACTTGAAGTAGTCGAACGGCTCCTTGCAGGCACGGCAGCGATAGAGCGCCTTGCAGGCGGTCGAGCCGAACTCGGCGATCCGCTCGGTGTCGCTGCTGCCGCAGCGCGGGCAAAGCACCTCGGTCTCGCCGAACAGCGCCCGGCGCCCGCCGGCCCGCCCCACCGGCGGGGCGATGCCGTAGGCCGCGAGCTTGCGCCGGCCCTCCTCCGAGAGCCAGTCCGTGCTCCAGGCCGGCTGCAGCACGGTCGTCACCGCGACGTCCGTAAAGCCGGCCCGGCGCAGCGCCAGCTCGACCTCGAGCGCGATCGCGTTCATGGCCGGGCAGCCCGAGTATGTCGGCGTGATCACGGCCTCGACCCTGCCGTCCTCGACCCGGACGGCGCGCAGAACGCCCAGATCCTCGATCGTCAGCACCGGGATCTCGGGGTCGGTGACCGCGGCCGCGGCCGCCCAGGCCCGCCGCTGCAGCTCTTCCCGGTCCGCCGTCGCGATCGGCATGGCGCTCACCAGCGGGCGTCCGGGTAGGCGCGCTGCAGGAACTGCATCTCGGCCAGGATGTAGCCCAGATACTCCGAGTGCCGGCCATTGCGGCCGCCGGTCTGCATCCAGCCGTCGCGCGGGCGCTGCAGCGTGGCCTCGGCGAGCACGTGGCTCACCGTCTCGTCCCACTCGGGCCCGATCCGCGCCGGATCGACCGCGATGCCACGCTCGATGAGCGCCCGCTCGACCTGGTCGACCTCGAACATCTCGCCCGTGTACATCCAGAGCTCGTCGAGCGCATCCTGGGCCCGGCGGTGGCTCTCCTCCGTGCCGTCGCCGAGCCGCACCAGCCACTCACCCGCATGGCGGAGATGGTAGGCGAGCTCCTTCTCGGCCTTGGCAGCGATGGCGGCGAGCGTAGCATCCCTGGAGGCCACGAGCTCGCGGTAGAAAGGATGGGCGAAAGCGGCATAGAGGAATTGCCGCGCCATGGTGAAGGCGAAGTCACCGTTGGGCTGCTCGACCAGGAGCAGGTTGCGGAACGCAAAAGCGTCGCGCCGATAGGCCAGCGCGTCCTCGTCGCGGCCCTCGCCCTCGACCTCGCCGGCGTACGTGTAGAGCGCCCTCGCCTGCCCGATCAGGTCGAGGCCCATGTTGGCGAGCGCCATCTCCTCCTCGAGGATCGGCGCCTTGCCGCACCATTCGCTCAGGCGATGGCCGAGGACGAGCGCGTTGTCGGCGAGCCGCAGCGTGTAGGTGAACAGCGGCAGCTCGCTGCCGTTTCCGGTCTCGCTCATGGCAGCGGCCTCACATGTGCCCGACTTCTTCGGGAATTTCGTAGAAGGTCGGGTGGCGGTAGATCTTGGACGCAGTCGGCTCGAACAGCATGTCCTTCTCGGCCGGGTCCGAGGCCACGATCGCCGAGGACGGCACCACCCACAAGGACACGCCCTCGCCGCGGCGGGTGAAGAGATCGCGCGCGGCCTGAAGCGCCATCTCGGCGTCGGGCGCGTGCACGCTGCCGCAATGGCGGTGTGCCGTGCCGTTGCGCGCCCGGACGAATACCTCCCAAAGAGGCATCGGTTTCTCGCTCATGGTCGTCTTCCCTGATCGCTCGTACCGGGGCTCAGGCCGCAGCGGCCCGCGCCTTGCGCTTCTCGGCGTAGGCCGCGGCCGCTTCGCGCACCCAGGCACCCTCGGTGTGCGCCTGCCGGCGCTGCTTCATGCGCTGCCGGTTGCAGGGGCCGTTGCCGCGCAGCACCTCCTGGAACTCCTGCCAGTCGATCTCGCCGAACTCCCAGTGTCCGGTCGCTTCGTTGAAGCGGAGATCGGGGTCGGGGATCGTGAGCCCGAGATAATGCGCCTGGGGCACGGTGGCGTCGACGAACTTCTGGCGCAGCTCGTCGTTGGTGAAGCGCTTGATCTTCCACGCCATGGCCTGGGCGGTGTGGACCGAGTCCTTGTCGGACGGCCCGAACATCATGAGGGCGGGCCACCAGAAGCGGTCGAGCGCGTCCTGCGCCATCGCCTTCTGCTCGAGCGTGCCGCGGCACAGCGTCAGCATGATCTCGTAGCCCTGCCGCTGGTGGAAGCTCTCCTCCTTGCAGATCCGCACCATGGCGCGGGCGTAAGGACCGTAGGAGCAGCGTTGCAGCGGCACCTGGTTCATGATCGCGGCCCCGTCGACCAGCCAGCCGATGGCGCCGATGTCGGCCCAGGTGAGCGTGGGATAGTTGAAGATCGAGGAATATTTGGCGGTGCCGGCCAGAAGCTGGTCGACGAGCTCCTCGCGGCTCACACCCAGGGTCTCGGCGGCGGCGTAGAGATAGAGGCCGTGGCCGGCCTCGTCCTGGACCTTGGCAAGCAGGGTCGCCTTGCGGCGCAAGCTGGGGGCGCGGGTGATCCAGTTGCCCTCGGGCAGCATGCCGACGATCTCGGAGTGTGCGTGCTGGGCGATCTGTCGGATCAGGGTGCGACGATAGGCCTCGGGCATCCAGTCGTTGGGCTCGATCTTCTGCTCGGCGTCGATCTTCGCCTGGAACCGGGCGAGGCGCTCCGGGTCCTCCTTCTGCACCGGCTGGAGATCGCGGGTGTTGAGCGCCTGCGTGTACATGGCTTTCGGGCCTCCCTCGGGGCACGCTGCTCTGCGCCACGATATATAACATGATCGCGCAATTTTCAATGCATCATGTAACATTTTATCGCCCGCAGCCGCCCGCACGGGCGGTCCGGTTCAGCCGGACCCGCGGAACCGCTCGAAGAAGCTCGGCACCGGCGGCGGCAGAGGGCCTCTCTCGTTGCGGCCGTGCTCGTCCAGCCAGCGTTCCGAGGGCTCCAGCAGCACGCGGTAGAGCCGGCCGCACAGCCGCCGTGCCTCCGGTCCCGGCCAGTCCTCGGGCAGGAGTGCCGGCGGGAGCTGCGGATCGCGCAGGACGATGCGCCGGTAGGCATGGATCAGGAGCACGCGCGCCACGAGCGCTGTCAGCCGGTCCGCGGGCGGTGCCAGTGAGGCGGCCTCGCCGAGCGGAGCGAAGCGGGCGATGAACTGCCGGTAGGCGGCGGCGAGCTCCGGCAGCGGCCATTGTCGTGCCGCGAGCACGCGGGCGGCGGCGAGATCCTCGGCCTGGGCACGGAAGGAGAGCAGCACCCCCTCCCCCGGGACCACGGCCGGCTCCCGACCTTCCGGAAGCGGCCGCACGTAGGTGCCGGGCGTCAATGCCGCATAGCCTTCGCGCTGCAGCCGCTCGCGCGTCGGATCGCGCCCGTTGCCGTCGGGACTCAGGATCACCACATGCCAGTCGCCGTTCCAGGCCGTGGCTTCGGCGAAGTAGATCCGCTTCGTTGCGACCTCGAACTCGGCCTGACCCGTCGCCGTGAGACGGTAATAGCTGTTGCGGCCGCGACGGCGGCTCTCGATCCAGCCGTCGCTCGCGAGGCGCGAGAGGGCCGTACGCACCGCACCATCCTGGATGCCGAAGGCGGCGGTGATCGCGAGCAGCGAGGCCAGCGCCAGCTCCCCGCCGCGCGGGGCCACCGCGTCGCCGAAGATGGTGATCACGAGCGACCAGACCCGCTGCGGGTATTCCGCGAGCAGGCGGGCGAGCGAGGTCGAGAACGAGGGTACGGTGGGGGCATCCATGGCGTTCGGGCTATAGCAACGATCCGGATCGCTGTCTGCGGTCCCTTGCCGAAGGTTCTTGCCAAACGCCGGCGATCGGGCAGAAGCCGAGTTTCGAGGATCGAACGGAGATGCCGCTTTGAGCTTCCTGCCACCCCCGAGCGAGCTTCTCGGCACATGGGGCTACGCGGCCGTGCTGGCGCTCGCGACCGCCCAGGCGATCCCGCTCGCCGGTGTCGTCGTGCCGATGTCGGCCCTTCTCGTTCTCGCCGGGATCGGCGCCTCGCAGGGCATGTTCGAGGTCGGCAGCCTGATCGGCTTCGCGGCCGTGGGCGCTATTCTCGGCGACGGACTGAGCTACGGCCTCGGCACGCGCGGCCGGCACCTCTTCCGTCCGGGCAGCCGCTGGCTCGACCCCGTCCACCTCGCGAAGGGCCAGGCCTTCTTCGCGCGGCACGGCGACAAGAGCATCTTCATCGGCCGCGTGATAGGCCCGATCCGCGGCATCGTCCCGTTCGTTGCCGGTCTCTCGGCCATGAGCTGGCGCACCTTCCTGCTCTGGAACGTCGTGAGCGGCATCGTCTGGGCCATGCTCCACGTGCTGGCCGGCTATCTCCTCGGCGACACGGCCCAACGGCTGGGAGCCTGGACCGGCCGGGCCGGGCTCGCTCTGCTCCCGCTCGCGGCCTTCGGTGGCCTGATCTGGCTTCTGCGTCGGCGCGGTGGACTGTTCTTGCGCCGGTCCGCCCGCTAAGGAGGCTCGGTCGCCATCGGCGACGAGACACCGGTTCGTGCGAGGGAGGCGGGCTTTGGCGGACATCTTCTATCTTTCGCACATCAAGTTCGGGTTCGGGGTGCTGGACGAGCTCGCTGCGGCGATGGCGGGCCTGGATGTGCGCCGGCCGCTCGTTGCGACCGACAAAGGTGTGGCGGCATCCGGCATCGCGACCGAGGTGGTTCGGGCCTGCGGTGTGGATGCCGTGGTCTATGACGGGACGCCCGGCAACCCGACCGAGGAGGCCGTGGAGGAGGCGCTCGCACTCTATCGGGCGGAGCGCTGCGACGGGGTGATCGCCGTGGGTGGGGGGTCGCCGATCGACCTCGGCAAGGGTGTGGCGCTGCTCGCCACCCATCCGGGGCCGCTCGCGCCTTATGCCGCGATCCTTGGCGGCATCCCGAAGATCACGGCGAACGTGGCGCCCGTGATCGCGGTGCCGACCACGGCGGGTACCGGCAGCGAGGTCGGGCGCGCGGCGCTGCTCACGCTGCGCGACGGGCGCAAGCTCGGGTTCATCAGCCCGCACCTGATCCCGAAGGTGGCGATCTGCGATCCGGCGCTCACCCTGGGCCTGCCGCCGCACCTGACCGCCGCCACCGGGTTCGATGCCATCACGCACTGCATCGAGACCTATCTCTCGCCGCGCTACAACCCGCCCGCGGAAGCGATAGCACTCGACGGGCTGCGCCGTGCGGTGGGCTGGATCGAGCGGGCGGTGGCCGATGGCCAGGACCGGACCGCCCGGCAGGAGATGATGATGGCCGCCCTCGAAGGCGGGCTCACCTTCCAGAAAGGGTTGGGGGCCGTGCACGCCCTCTCCCACCCCTTGGGCGGCCTCAAGGAACCGGTCCTGCACCACGGCACGTTGAACGCCGTCCTGCTGCCGGCGGTGCTGCGCTTCAACGCCGGGCACGCGAAGGAGAAGTACGAGACGATGCAGCGGCTCCTGGGGCTTCCGGAGGGCGTCGCGCTCGCCGACTTCTTCGCGGGCTTCGCACGGCGCCTCGGCATCCCGGCCGGCCTCGCGGCAATGGGCGTGCCGGAAAGCTGCCTGCCGGCGATCGCGAAGGGTGCTATCCTCGACCATTCCGCTGCGACCAACCCGCGGCCGGCGAGCGAGGCCGACTTCCTGGCCTTGCTCGAGGAATCGATGCGGCCTTAGGCCGCCCGGTCAGCACGGCCCATGCCGGCGCGGCGCCGTCCGTGCGATGAAACGGGCGAGCGGTGGGCCGACCAGGACGACGAGGAACAGCCGCAAGGTCTGGATCGCCAGCACGAACGGCACGTCGGCATTGCTGCCGACGGCGATGATCGCGACCGAGTCGAGCCCGCCCGGACTGGTCGCGAGGAACGCGGTGAGGCCGTCGATGGGAAGAAAGCGGGTGAGGAGCCAGGCCGAGAGCGCGCACAGGCCGATCAGGGCCAGGGTCGCGAGCAGAAGGCGCGGGATGGCGCGGACGGCGTAGCGCGTCACCTCGAGATCGAAGCGCAGGCCCACGTACCAGCCGAGGGCGAGGTACGCGATCCCGAGAAGCCAGGGCGGCAGCGTGATCGCCACGATGCCGGCGACGTGGAGTACGGCGCCGATCGCCATCGGCAGCAGCAGAGGCCCGGCCGGAATCCACAGACAACGCCCCGCTACGGCACCGATGGCGGCGATGCCGAGGGTTGCCACGAACGGCAGGAGAGGCGGCAGCCAGGGCTCGCCGGCCGGCACCATGGCCGGAGCCGCCTGCCCGAGCAGCAGGCGCGAGACCAGGGACGCGCTCAGGACCACCACGACCACGCGCAGATACTGCATGAAGGCGACGAGGCGCGGGTCGGCACCGTACTCCTCCGCCATTGCCACCATCGCCGAGGCGGCGCCGGGCGAGGAGCCCCAGGCGGCGGTGGTGCCGGGCAGCACCTCGAGCCGCGTCAACCCCCAGCCGACGATGCCGCCGGCGAGGATCGTGGTGGCGACGGTGAGCAGCATCACCGCCCAGGCCTGCGCCACCGTCGCCAGGATCGAGCCCGTGACGGCTTCCGCGATCATGCAGCCGATCAGCGCCTGCGCGCCGAGAAAGGAGAAGCGCGGCAGGCGCAGGTCGATCCCTTTCAGGGCAAGGGCCATGGCCACGAGCAGCGCTCCCAGCAGAAACGCCGCCGGCAGGCCGGCGCGCTGGAGCGTGAACGCCAACGCCAGCGACAGGACAAGGAGAACGGCCCACGACGTGAGAGTGCGCAGCCGACCCGTGCCGACGGCTGCCGACGTGCGGCTGCCAGAAAAGAGACGCCACCACTTCACGCCCTGGCTGCCCGGATCCGGTCGAGGTCGAGCTCGCCCGCGGCACCCCAGCCCCGCTCGCCGGCGGGCACGGCGGGCCGGAACGACTCGTAGAGCCTGAAGCCGCGCCGGTTGAGCTCCTCGGGCGGGTAGGTCGCGGCGAGCTCGGTCATGGCGGCCCGCGCCTCCTCCAGGCGGTCCTTGAACTTACCCTCGAGATAGCGCTCGACCGCCGCGGGGCGGCCGGGCTTGCCCTTGTTCAAAGCGCGGATACCTTCCGCCGTCCGTACCACCGGCACGGGGCGGCCGAGCAGATCCACGTAGAGGCGCTCGCCCTCGGCGAGGCGCTCGCCGTGCTCGCGCACGAGATCGGGCTTAGGCTCGATGATACCGAGCGACACGCCCTTGGCGTAAGCGCTCATCCCGGCCACCGCCTGGCCCAGCGTGAGCGCGGTCCCGCGGTCGAAGCCGAGCCGCTCCGCCACGACCGCGGCCCAGAGTGTCAGCACCGGCGCCCGGTTGATCCTGATCCTCGAGCCACTCTCGCCCATCCCGTCTTTCCTGCTGCCTTCGGCCCTCGTCATCATCCTAGATCCAGCCGGCGCGGCGGAAACGGTTGAACAGAACGATGCAGGTCACGGCGATGACCAGCAGCACGGCGAGATAGCCGTAGCGCCAGTGCAGCTCCGGCATATGGTCGAAGTTCATCCCGTAGAGGCCGGCGATCGCCGTCGGGACCGCCAGGATCGCGGCCCAGCCGGCGAGGCGCCGGCTGACCTCGCTCTGGCGCGTGGCCTCGATGCTCTGGCGCGAGGATTCCATGAGCAGCGCGGCCTCGAAGGCGAAGCCCAACATCTCGCGCAAGGCATCGATCTGCTCGAGCGCCCGGTTCGCATGGTCGACGACGTCGCGGAAATAGGGCCGGAACGAGACGTCGATGCCGGGCAGATCGGTGTGCTCCAGCCGGCGGCAGACCTCGACCGCGGGGGCCGCCACCAGCCGCAGCTTCTGCAGCTCGCGCCTGAGCTCGTAGATCCGGGCGATCCTCGCCTCGTCCAAAGGTTCGAGGACATGCTCCTCGAGGGCCTCGATCTCTGCCGCGAGCCGCTCGACGACGACGAGATAGTTGTCGACGATGAAGTCGACGAGGGCATAGAGCACGTAGTCCTCGCCGTGGGCAAGCTGCTTGGGCGCAGCTTCGGCGCGCTGCCGGACCTCGCGGTAGGAGGCCGAGGCGCCATGACGGACCGAGATCACGTAGCCGTGGCCGATGAAAATCTCGGTCTCGCCGAGCGCTATGTGGCCCTCCTCGAGGAAGGCGGTGCGCAGCACGAGAAAGGTGGTGTCGCCGTAGGTCTCGAGCTTGGGCCTCTGATGCGCCTTGAGCGCGTCCTCGATCGCGAGCTCGTGCAGGCCGAACTGGGCCTGGAGCTGGCGCAGGTCGCGCTCGCTGGGCGCCTCGATGCCGATCCAGACGAAATGGCCGGGCCGCGCGGCCCAGGCGCCGCTCTCTTCCACGGCGATGTCGGCCACCTTGCGGCCGGCGCTGTAGGCGGCAGCGGCGATCACCTTGCCCATCGGACCGACCTCCTTGCGCTCTCGTCCTGCCCGGAGCCCGGTCCGCTGGCCGCTCTCCGGCCTCAGGCCCTGCGGCGCTGGCAGGCGGCCATCCAGGCCAAAAACTGCGCATCGGGATCGCGCGGCATGGGCCTTCCCACCTGCGCCGCGATCCAGCGCTGCTCGAAATGCTCGAAGTCGAGACCCGGATAGAGCTGGCGAAAGCGCGCTACCGTCGCCGCCTTGAGCCGGAGCGCGGTCCCTTCCTCGACGCGAGGCGCGCGCGGGATGGAACGCTGCTCGCCGACCAGGACGGGCTGCACGGCCGGCACGGAAGGATGCAGCCGCACGCCGATATGGGTCACCTCGACCTCGGCACCGGGATAGACGGCGCGCGCCTCGGCGAGCATCTCCTTGAACTTGGCGCGGAACTGGCGCAGCGTCTTGTACTCGCTGCCGAACTGGGCATGCAGCGCCGGCCAGGGCACGTCGATCGACCGCTTGAGATCGCGCAGGCGGTAGCAGAGCCAGATATAGACGTCGATCACGGCCGAGGAGTTCTGGATGCAGCGGATCGCGGCCTCGCTCACCGGCACGGGATGCTGGCGCAGCGCCTCGTAGAACTCGTGGCTGAGTTCGGCGGTCTCGTCCCAGAGGGCGCTCTGCCGGCCGTCCGAGCGCCGCGGCACGAACATCATGGCGCTGACGATCGAGGCGCGGTTGAAGCCGCTCACCCCGCCCTGCCCGCGCCAGCCGACCGTCATCGTGCAGGCGGAGAGGCGGCGCGCCTGTTCGCGGATCGCCTTGTAGTTCGTGCCACCGGGATTGACGCCGAGCTTCTCCATCCAGTCGTGCATCGATGCGCCGAGGCTGATGACGCGCGAGCTCGTGCGGATGGCCTCGGACTGGAGGTAGAGCAGGATCAGGCGCGCGCGCGAGCCGTAGGGCACGCCGTAGCGAACGGGCTCGCCGCGCTCGTCGAGCACGACGCCCGGTTCCACGATCAGGCTGAACCGGCCATTGTCCCGCTTCCAGACCTGATCGTCGGAAGCGAGCCGGCGGTGCGGCAGACCGGTCATGGCGAAGCCGCTGTAGAGATAGGCGAGGCTGAGCTTCTCGTCACCCAGGACCGCGGCCGCGAGATCGACCAAATGCCGCTGTTCGGATGGGACCAGCTCCCGCGCTGCGTCACGCCCGTGCTGAAGGACCAGGTCGTGGAGCTTCATGAGCGCCTCCAGGTGCTAGAAGCCGACTTAACATCAACCGAGCCGGCGATCCATTCGCCGTTTGGTGACGGCCTCCGGACGCCGTCGGGCAGAAGACGGTCGTGGGGGCCGCACGATCGCGCCGCTCGCGGGCGGGCTGCGCCCTGCCGGATCGCATCGGACGGCTTTTTAGAAGTCACCCGGTCGCAAGCTCACCGCGCTGCGTGCGCCGCCGGACTGATTCGCCATTTGGTGACGCCAGAGCCCCTTGCCCACCTGCTCTGGCGGGCTTCCGGGCGGTGCACCGCGGGCGAGCGCTCGGACCATCGCGTCGTCCACCGCCTTTTGGTGACGCTCGCCGGTTTTCCACCGTCGCCCGGTGACGCCGGATTCGCTCTCTGGTGACGGCAACACGTTTCGGCGCGTGCGTGGAATCAAAGGCTTGGCTCGTTGTCCACCGCCTTCTGGTGACGGCCGCGCCCGCCTTTTGGTGACACATACCGATAATAAGAATCGGAATCAAAAAATATCCCGATAGGAGGGCCGTTGGGTGGGCGCAACTTGATGCGCAGGGCTTGTAGGAGAGTCGCTCGGCAGGCGTTCGGCCGCACACCCGAAACGCTCGCCTTCTGGTGACGCTGCGGCCGGAGCTCGTCGTTCGAGCACACCGTCGGCAGCACGATTGAGGTTTTTTGGGCACTTCAACGCAGTTTTTCGACACTCGGCTTCGCTACGCTATCGCCTGCAGGAGCGTCATCCCGCTAGGAAAGTATCGAAATGCACGGCAATCCAGCCGATCTTCAACGGCGGAGGCTCCATGGCGGCTAGACTCGAGCAGGCCGTCGACGGCACGACGGCAGCGGCTCTCCAGATCTTCGTGGATCATGCCGATGGCTGCGACGAGATCCAGCGCAAGATCATCGAGGTTCAGTCCCATCCCGATCAGCACAAGAAGCTGCGTCTCTTCCCCACCCCCGAGGCGGCGCGGCTCCTGCGCATTTCCGAGAGCCACCTCAGGGGCCTCGTGCGACAGAAGGGTTTTCCGCAGGGTACCGTGGTGGGCGGCAACAACCGTCGTGCCTTCACGCTGGCCGAAGTCAACGAGATCCGGCGTCTTCTGTTCGCGGCGACCAAGGACCCGCGTTATCGGGTCGGCCGTCAGCGTGAGCGCGGCGAGAAGCTCGCCGTGGTGACGGTGGCGAACTTCAAGGGCGGTGCCGCCAAGACCACCCATTCCGTCCACCTCGCGCAGTATCTGGCGTTGCAGGGCTACCGCGTCCTGCTCGTCGACCTCGACAGCCAGGCGAGCGCCACGTCGATGTTCGGCCATGTCCCGGACGAGGAGTTCGATCGGCTGGACACGCTCTACCGGCTGTTCACGCTCGACGATGGGGTGCGGACGGCTTCGCTGCACGACCTGGTGCGGCCGACCTATTGGGACGGGCTCGACCTGATCCCGGCCAATCTCGGCCTCTACAGCACGGAGTTCGAGCTGCCGGTGCGACAGATCAAGCAGCGCGAGCTGCGCTTCTGGCGGATTTTGGCCGATGCCCTGCCGAGCATCGACGACCGCTACGACGTGGTGGTGTGCGACTGTCCGCCCTCCCTGAGCTATCTCTCGATCAACGCGGTGATGGCGGCGAACTTCCTTCTGGTCCCGATCCCGCCCTCCATGCTCGACTTCTCCTCGGCGGGGCGGTTCTTCCGCATGGTCTACGAGACGCTCTCGACCCTGGCCCAGGCGGAAGGCGGGCGAGTCAAGACCTTCGATGCGGTCCGTCTGCTCGTGTCGAAGTACGCCATCGCCGATGCCAACCAGAGCCAGCTCGTGAAGTGGATGTCGGCCGTGTTCGCCGACACGCTGCTCGAGAACCGGATGGCGCTGACGACAGGCTTGGACAATGCCGGCAATCTCAAGCAGAGTTATTACGAGCTCGAATCCGCCGACATGAACCGCCGCACCTACGAGCGCGGGCTCGAATATCTCAACAACGTCAACGCCGAGATCGAGCGGGTGATCTGGAGCATCTGGGGCCGGCCGCAGATCGTGGAGAGCGTGCGATGAGCCGAAAGGAACGGATGGCGGCCCTCGACGATGCGATCGGCACCCTGGGCAGTGCGCGGCGGGGCGCGAGCGGTGCCGTGCGCTCGATGGTGCCGATCGTCAACCAGATCGAGACGGTGTTCCAGGACAGCGCTGCCGAGCTCGAGCGGCTGCAGCGCAACGGCCAGGTGCTGCTCGAGCTGGACGTGGGCGAGCTGCGGACGACCCGCTTTCGCGACCGCCACGCCGCGGCGTTCCAGGGTGCGGCGTTCGACGAGCTGGTGCAGGACATCCTCCAGCGCGGCCAGCTCGTGCCGATCCTGGTCCGGCCATCGTCCGACGGTTCGGGCTACGACATCGTGGCTGGTCACCGCCGGGTCGAGGCGTGCCGCAGGCTCGGCCGGAAGGTGTTGGCACGGCGGATCGCGGCGGACGACCGCGAGCTGCTGGTCGCAATGGTGCGCGAGAACGAGACGCGCGAGGACATCTCGCCGTTCGAGCGCGCCGTTCAGATTCGCAGCGTGATCGACAGCGGGCTGATGACCCGACAGGAGCTCATGGAGGCCTTGAGCATCAGCAAAGGGCATCTCTCGAGCCTGCTGAAGTTCGCCGAGCTGCCGGTCGAGCTGGTCGAGGCGCTGGGTGATCCGCGCATTCTCACCATCGCCGACGGCGCGCAGCTCGCTCGCCAGCTCACCGAGCCGGAGGCGCGCTTGCGCTTGCGCGGCGCCATCGACGCCATTCGGCCGTCCGATCCGCCGGCGGACAGGCTACGGCACCTGCGCCGGGCGCTGGCGGGGCGGCCGCAGGGGGCTGCATCTGGAGCGGGCAGGCCATCGGACCGGGTGATTCGCAGCCGCACGGGGCAGGTGCTGGTGCGGCTGGCCGACCACGACGGCAGGCCGATCCTGCGTCTCGCCGCCGGTATCCCGCCCGAGGCGATCGACCGTCTGTTCGAGCAGTTGCCGCGACTGCTCCAGAAATGCGGGCTGGACGTGGCGGTCGAGCCCGCAGGCGATTGAGGAGCGGGTTCGCCTTTTGATGACGCCGGCCCGACGGATGCCGTCGTCGGGCCGGCAGCGGAGAGGGCGATCGGTTTTCTCGAGAAAACTCGGACCGGAGAAAACCCGGCTCGGAATCCGGCTCGTGGCTTGCGAATCGGGCGCTTCAGAGCGCCGACAGGAGTGCCCGGCGCGCAGGCTGCGCGAACAGGGCACTGGCACGGTGCAGGTCGTGCGGGAAGTCGATCTCGCTCCAGCGCAGCCCCTCGATGCTCACGACACCCACCCGTCCACGCCGAGCGAGGAGATCGATCGCCCGCAAGTACCAGGAGCGGGTGCCGGCAGGCCCGCGCATCAGATCGTCGAGTGCTTGCACGAACAGGCGTGGACCAGGGCCGCGATAGAGCGACATGCCGATCGATTCGCCATCGATCCGCTCCGTGCCGAGATTCTTGCCTACCTCGACCAGCCGCGTGCCGTCGAGCACGACCTTCATGTCGTCGCCATCGTAAGCCGCCTTGCGGTCGATCGTGAGCGTGATGGGGCTCGTCGCCTCCGTGAGGAGCCGGGCCGGGATCGCGCGTTCGAACACCGTATCGCCGTTCACGAGCAGGAACGGGTCGGCCATCTCGTTGCGGGCGATCCAGCAGCTCCCGAGATTGTCGGCCACGGCGTAGAACGGGTTGAAGAGCGTGCGCAAGGTGAGTCCCGGCCGCGCTAGATGCTCGAGCTCGCGCTCGACCGCGCCGGCACAGAAACCCGTCACCACCAGGATCTCGCGCACGCCGACGGCGGCGAGCTCCTCTACCTGGGTGGCGAGAATCGTCCTCTCGCCCAGGCGCAGCAGGCATTTCGGCTGGTTCGCGGTCAGCGGCAGGAGACGCGAGCCCTGGCCGGCGCTCAGGATAATGGCCTTCATGCGGTCTCTCCTCCGATGGTTCACGCAGCGGCATCGAGCCAGGAGACAATGGGTCCGGTCCGCCGTGCGAGCCCGGCCTGGAGCAGCCGCAGCGCGTGGAACAGAACGGAGACGACGGTCCAGACGGCGACGACGAGGAAGCCCTCGGCCGGCGCGCCCGTGAGCGTTGCCACGGTCAGGATGGCGAGGTTCGGGTTGCGTCGGGCAGTGATGCTGCGGAAGTGGTAGTCGATCGGTCGCCAGATATGGGTCTGGATGCCGAACAGCAGCTTGAACGTTCCTTCCTCGAGCCGCAGCAGGACGTAGCCGACGAGGATGACGAGGAGCGCTGCCCACAGCGGGCCTTGCGGTGCCGCGGGCTCGACCAGGCTCAGCCCGTGCCACCAGGCGAGCCACCAGAATGGCGGATGCAGGAGGTCGACGCCGTGGTCGAACACGTCGCCCCAGCGCGAGGATTGGAACGTGCAGCGGGCGAGCTTGCCGTCGACCGTGTCGAGGAAGGTCATGATCCAGGCCGGGAGCAGCCCGAGCAGAAGATGGCCCTGCCAGAACAGGACCGTCGCGAGCAGCATCAGGACGAAACCGACACTCGTCACCATGTTGGGGGTCAGCCGGCGCTCGGCGCACCAGCGGGTGACATGAAAAGCAGGGAGAGGCCACAGATACTTGGTGACGAAGTCCGTCGCCCCTTTATAGGCCTCGCGGAAGCTGCGCCACTCCACCGCCCGGCGCGTGGCCGGGGTGACGTGCAGGGCGAAGGGCTTCGCTCGCTTGCGCAGGACGCGATCGAAGCCGGGGCCCAGCGTCTCGGGGTGCTCGACGGCGATGCCGGCCGGCAGCCGGGCGGGGTCGAGCCGGCCGGCGTGGATCATGGCGCTCACGAGCGAAGCGGCCTCGCCCATGACGTGCGCTGCGACCGGCCGGTCCGTCCCCGTCGCGTCCGGTGCCATCAGCACCGTGCCAGGGCGGCTCGACAGCGCTCTGAGCAGGCTCGCGTCGAATGCAAAATCGCGTCGCAGCAGAAGCTGCGGTGCCGGGCCGCCATCCGAGGAGACGACCCGTCCGATGCCGAGCCGGGTGCAGAGGCGGCGATGCCGCTCGGTCGTGGTCATCCCCCAGAGCCGGCCGTCCTCCTCGCCCAGGATCACGGCGAATGCCGGTGTATCGGTGGCTGGCGTCAAGCTTCCTCCTGTGTCCGGTGCGGGCTTTCTCTCTTGGGCCGAGCCACACGCTCGAGAAAAGCGAGGTAGCGGAGGGTCGCGGCCTCGCTATCGAACGCGCGGGCGCGCACCATGAGATCGGTGGGCGATGGCTCGGCGATCGCGGCTAGCATCTGTTCGGCGAGGGCCGGTGGGTCGGCGACCGGCGCCAAGCGACCCCAAACGCCGTTGCCGAGGATCTCGGCCGAGCCGCCGGGGCAGTCGGTGGCGACCACGGGACAGCCGACGGCGAGCGCTTCGATGATCACACCGGGCATGCCCTCCCAGCGTGAGCTCGACACCAGAAGCGCGGCGCGCGCCATCCAGCGCAGAGGGTTGGGGTCGTAACCCGGCATGAGAAGATCGGCCGTCAGCCCGAGCTCGGCGGCGAGCCGCTCCAGCGCTGCCCGCTCCCGACCTTCGCCCAGGATGACGAGCCGTGCCGGCCGAGCGGCGCGGACAAGCGCGAAGGCGCGCAGGAGTGTCGCGAAGTCCTTCTCGGGCACGAGCCGGCCCACGGCCAGGATCAGCGGCGGTGCGCCCGGCGCCACCCAGGGATGATCGAGAGGCGCCGCCGCCCGCAGCGGCAGATCCGGGGTCGCGGTCGGGTTGGGGAGCGCCACGATGCGATCTGGCGGTATCCGAGTATGGCGCCGGATGTCATCGGCCACCGCGGTCGAGACCGCGGCCACGGCAGCGGCAGCGGGAAGGAGTAGCCGAGTGAGCCGGGCGCCGATGCCGCCACGGGCACCGGCGGAGGCCGAGAGATGGCTGCTCGCGCGTAGCACCAGCGGCACGCTGCTGCCGCTGAGTCGGGTCGCGAGGAGGCAGGCGAGGCTCATGTGGCTCGCACCCGAGAGCAGCACCTGTGGTCGGTGGCGGCGGAGATAGGCCGCGAGCAGCGGGGCCGCGAGCCTGATCCGGGTACGCCGCCCGCGTGGCCAGAAGGGCAGGAGCCATCGCGGCGGCACCATCGGCACGAGCCTGACCGCGGGTGCGAGTTCGGCCGTGAGCGGGGCCGTGGGCTCGAGGACCAGGAGATCCACGGCATGGCCGCGCGCGGCGAAGCCGTTGACGAGGGTGAGGATGCGCCGGCCGGCGCCGCCTATGGTAAGGCCCCAGATCGCGACCGCGAGGTAGAGGGGCCGATCGGCCGACATCTCGTTCATGCTCGGCCCGTCGCAAGGAAGCGCGCGATCGCATCGGCACCGCGCTCGGCCGCGGTGCTGCCCGGCTCCTCGTGGAAGGTGTAGGCGAAGAGCTCTTCCTGGTGCGGCCGGTAGCCGGCGTGGCGGGCCGCTGCTGCCTCGAGCGCTGGGCCCAGTTCGCGGCCGACGTCGCGCACGACGTCGCCCATGGTCCAATGGAGGTAGCTCGGATCGTCCCGCCAGGCGACGCCGTGCGCGTCGAGGAAGATGCAGGGGCGGGGCCGGAGCAGGAACTCGTAGACCTGGCTGCTGACGTCACCGAGATAGATGTCGGCGGCGAGCATGTAGGTCATGTCGGCCGAGCGCTCGCTGCCGGTGTCGATCAGGATGTTGGGGGCGGTCCGGGCCCAGCGCGGCAGCTTGGCACCGTGCCGGCGATGACGGCGGAACAGCACGACATGGGGGGCGAAGATCAGGTTCCAGGCCGGGTTGCGGCGGAAGAAGTCGAGCACGGCCTCGCCCAGCCGCGCCCAGGAGGCGACGCGCTGGTCGAAATGCGGGTTGTAGACCACGACCGGCCGGTCGTTCTCGAACAGGCGCTGCCGTCCCTTGCCGAGGCCTCGCACGACCTCGAACTTGGGCCAGCCCGTGACGGCCCAGCGGCCCGGCTGAAGGAGGCCCATGCCGGAAAGGCGATCCACATATTTCCGGCCCGGCAGAAGGGTGAGATCGAAAGCGCCCGAGCGCTCGTCGAAGCCGCCCTCGCGGTCACCGGCGCCATGGCGGGTATGGATCAGCTTGAGATCCTCGAGCCCGTAGCGGCTGCGCAGGAGATAGCAGTGCCGCTCCGGCGCCACGAGCGCATCCAGCCCGCGGAAGAAGTCGAGATTGTGGCGCAAGATCCATCGCTTGCGGGCGAAGCGGTGCGGCGCGACGAGAGGATCGATCAGCCGCTCGACGAGCCTCGGCCGCAGCCGAACGAACGCCACCCGATGGCCGGGATAGAGATCGCCGATCCGCCGGGCGAGCGTCTCCTCGGCCGCGGTGGCGCAGGCGATCGTCACCTCCAGCGACGGCTGCCGCCGCGAGAGCTCGAAGGCGTAAGGTGCCGCGTGCGGCACCTGGTGCGGGGCGTAATGGTTGAAGAGGAAGCCGACGCGAAGCGGCCGGCCAGCGCCGGTCCTCGTGGCTCGGGGCCAGAGGCTAGCGGACGAGGCCATGGCGACGGAGCCGCAGCAGCAGCCAAGGAGCGGCGAGGAGAGGGTGCCGCCGCTGCCAGCCGGCGAGGCGGACAGGCGTGCCGGCGTGGCGCTCGATCTTCCAGACGATATAATCGGGGCCTCCCGCGAAGGTGAACGCGGCCTTCACGAGCCGCAGCACGGCAAGGAGCCGACCCTGCAGGCGGCGGCCGGTCCAGGCGAGCCGCACCGCGCGCGCGGAGCGAGGAAGCGGGGCCGTGCCGCGCAGCGCTCGCGTCAGCCGCCGGTAATGCTCCGCCTCCTGCCGGACGATGGCGCGCGCCCGCTCCGGGCGCTCGGGTCTGAGCTCGGTGGCGTAGCTCGCACGCAGGAGGCCGGTCCAGAGTGCCTCGCTCCGACCGTCACCTCCGGCGAGCCGCACCGCCTCGGCGAAGGCCGTGTGCACCGCCCGCTCGAGAATCGCCGCGACGCGGGCGGCGATGGCGGGGCTCTCGGCCCAGGCGAGGCTCACGGGCTGGGCGAGCCGGGCCCAGAAGTAGGGATTCCAGGTGGCGGGTCCCACGAGGCGCTCGAGCTGGGCCAGCGTCACCACGGCGTACTTGGCCTGCAGCAGCCCGCCCGCGTGCGTCAGCTCGAGGTGGTAGACGTTGGGCGGCAGGAGCCGGTTGGCCCAGCGCGCGGCGAGGCCGGCATGGGCCGCCTCGTAACTCTCGACCAGGAGGTAGAGATCGACCAGCGTGCCCGGCTGCCAGCCGTCGCGCCGGCAGCTTCCGTAGAACAGGACCGCGCGCGCCGCCGGGGTGTGCCGGGCCGCTGCCGCGGCGGCGAGCGCCGCGACCTCGGCCGGCACCGGCCGGGCCAACTCCTCCAGAAGGATCGCACGCACCGTGTCGGGCTCGGAACGGCTCATGGCGGCAGCCGCAGGAAGGGGACCGTCTCCGCCGCCGTGATCACGACCGGCCGGCCCGGCACGGGCGCGAAGAACTCGCCGTCGATGGTGAAGGGCCGCTCCAGCGCCAGCTCGACGCGAAAGGCGCCCCGGCTGTGATAGGTTTCGGCCGGCAGCCGCGCGCCGCGGCCGCACAGCAGGGACCAGGCATGGCGTGCCAGATCCGGTGCGGGGTGTGCCACCGCCGTGACCCGGATCGGCCGGTCGCCGACGTTCCAGAACGGGCGCGAGCCCAGCACGAGGCGATCGAGCGTCGTCGCGAGGGCGAAGCTGCAGGGGCGATGCGCCTTCGTCTCGCCGTCGGCCGTGATCGCGATCGTCTCGCCGTCGAGCCCGGTCGTGCCTCGGAACACGAGGCGGCCAAGTACGGAGAGGAGTGTCGCGAGGCTCGACCACTCGCCGCGCAGCCCGTGGCGGTGGAAGCGGCGCGCGCAGAGCCTGATGGCGCCGCAGATGCCGGCAGCGCCCAAGAACAGACCGCGCTCGGCCGGACGGTTCGGGGCCCGCTCGACCTTGAGCACGGGGTGATGGCGGAGATAAGGCTCGAGCCGACCCGTGCGGGCAAGCGCGCACAGGCGGGCGAGGGTGGCCGGCCGCCGCGGGCCGGCCCCCAGCGCTGCCGCGGTCATGTTGGTGCTGCCGCCCGGCAGGACCGCGAGCGCCGGCAGGGCAGGGAAGACGGGGCTCGCGAGTAACGCCGTGAGCAGAGCCTGGAGCGTTCCGTCCCCGCCGTCGACGGCGATCAGCCGGACCTCGCGCCGGGCGAGGTCGGCCAGGATCTCGCTCATGGCCGCCCCGGCCTCGAAGGCGCGGACGAGCAGGTCCGAGCCGCCGGGAGGGACGAGCCCGCGCTTGCCACGGCGCCCGCTGCGCGGATTCACGACGAGACCTGCCCGGATCATACCGATGCGGGCGTCCGAGCGGCGAGGATGCGCTCGACGAGGTCGAGGTCCTCGGGCTTGTCGACGTCGATCGCGGCTTCCGCCATCGGCAGCTTGGCGGCGGCGAGCCGGATGCCGAGCCGTCGTCCGGCCCGCGCCAGCGCCTGGTCGAGGGTGAGGAGCCGGCAGGCATAGGCGAGAAGGAAGGCCGGACCGAGCCGGCGGGCGAGCCGCCAGGGCCGCTTGCGCTCGCCCTCGACCGCCTGCCAGAAAGCGATGCCCGCCCGCGCCGTCTCGCTCTGCAGCGCGAACAGGTTGGCACCCGACCACGCACCGTCGCGGAACACGAGCCAGGTGCGCCGGGTCGAAGGATAGCACGCCTCGACCCGACGCTTCGCCACGAAGCCGGCGACGATATCGGCGCCCGTCGTTTCGGCTTGTGTCAGGAAGGCGTCGAGCATGGCGGGAGTGAGGAGCGGATGGTCCGCCGTGGTCACGAGGAGAGGTGTCGGTGCCAGGGCCAGGGCGTCGAGCACGGACCGGCCGAGGCCGGGCGCCGCCTGCAGCGCCCGCAGCCGGCCTTCGGCCTCGAGTGCCTGGGCGGTCGGCAGGTCCGCCCGCAGCGCCGGCTCGTCGAGCGCCACCAGCACGGTACCGATGTGCGGGCTGGCCGCGAGCGCTGTCAGCACCCGCTCGAGCAGGGGCACACCGCCTGCCGGCGCGAGGCACTTGTGCGGGACCCCGCGGCAGCGGGCGACGGGATCGGCCTCGCGCCGGCGGCTGCCGGCGAGGACCAGGGCGGTCCGGCGGCAGGCGGCCGTCATGCGGGCACCTTCCCATGCGGCAGGCGAGACTCGTGTGGTGCGACGAGCCTCCCGAAGGTCCGCGAGGCGAGACGATCCGGGGTGTTCCTGATCCGAGAGGGCGGCAGGCTCAAGCGCAGGCTCCTGCGTGCTCGACGACCGCCTCATTCAGCGGTCCCGCACCTGCCGCTTCCTTGACCTAGATCAAGCCATCGACGAGAACGACCACGGACACTGCCGGGTGTTGCAACTGGACGCCTCGCCCGGTCGCTCAGCCGGTCCGCGTCGCCGCGAGCACCGCCCGGCGCACGCTCGGACCGCACGCGTGGCGATCGCGTGCGTCCATGCGACGTCCCCCGTCACCGGCCCAGAAAATCGAGAAGGGCCGTGGTGAACGCTTCCGCCGCTTCGACGTTGGCGAGATGCGCGGCCTCGAGCTCGACCAGCCGGGCGCCCGGAATCCGCTCGGCGATCAGGCGCGCGTGCTCGGGCGGGGTCGCCTCGTCGTAGCGGCCGGCGACGACCAGGGTCGGCATGCGGATCGCCTGGAGCTCGTCGCGCTGGTCCATGTCGCGCACGGCGGCGCAGCAGGCCGTGTAGCCCTCCGGCCGGGCAGCGCGCAGCATGGCGGCGATGCGCGCCACCGCTTCGGGTGCCTGCTCCTGGAAGCCTTTGGTGAACCAGCGATCGATCACCCCCGGCACGATCGCGGCCATGCCTTGCGCCTCGACGGTGGCGATGCGCTGGTTCCAGATCTCGGGCGCGCCGATCTGGGCGGAGGTGTTGGCGAGCACGAGGCGGGTCAGCCGCCCGCCGGCCCGAATGCCGAGCCACTGGCCCACCATGCCGCCCATGGACAGGCCGCAGAACGCCACCCGCTCGAGCCCGAGTGCATCGAGGAGCTCGAGCGCGTCGCGGCCGAGCCGTGCGATGGTGTAAGGGCCGGGAGGCGCATCGGAGCGGCCGTGGCCGCGGCTGTCGTAGCGCAGCACCCGATAGTGCCTAGTGAGCGCTGCCATCTGCGGCTGCCACATCTCGAGCGTGGTGCCGAGCGAGTTGGACAGCAGCACCGTGGGTGCTGTCGCGGGCCCCTCCACCTGGTAGAAGATCCGGCAGCCGTCACCGGCCTGAACGTAGGACATCGCTTCGTTCTCCTTTCTGTGCCATGCCCGTCGCACGATCGGCGAGGCCGCCTGCCCGCTCGTTGCCATCGAGCGACAGGTCAGCGGCAGACCCACGTAGTTTTCCGCGATCATGGTGGCGGCGCACGAGCCTATATGCCGGCCCGGGGGACGATCAATCCCTCGACCTGCGCGCCTATCCCGTGGTCGAGAAGCACCGCTTCGTCTGGGTGTGGATGGGTGACCCGGTGCCGGCGATCCAGCCAAGGTCTCGGACCTGCGCTGGAACGACAGCGAGGAAGGGACCGGCGAGGGCGGCACCTTCTACGGGCTCGCAGCGGCCGGGTAGGTCCGGTCATGCGCGCCGCCAATGCCTGGACCGACGCCGAGTTTGCGGCGACACGGGACGTCGCGCGCAACAGCCGCCTGTTCGGGATCGGGCCCGAGGGTGGAGCGGTGCCGTGGGGACCGGGCAGCAACTCGAACCTCGTCGTGCTTGCGGGTGGGCGAGCCGGATCCCGAACTCTACCGGATTGCGGTCAAGTGCCTGCCGGAAAGCCGGGGCGGCTCGACCTATATGTGGAGCCTCGCTCCGGGGGCCAGGCTCAAGATCACCCGGCCCGAGAACCATCCCGAGTTCGCCTTCGCCGCCGAGCTTCGGGAGCGGATCGGTGACCGGCTCGAGCTGTTCGTCTCCGAGGAAGGCCGGCGGATCGACGTGGCGGCCGAGATCGGGTGGTTGGCACCGGACGGGGGCTCTATGTCTGCGGACCGATCCCGCTCCTGAACGATGTGGTCAGAGGCGGAATCACGGTCGACACCGCCGACAGACCTCTTTGAGCGGACGCCCGACGGCGCTACGACCGTCGTAGGCGCAAGAAGGATCGGCAACGGGAGGCCGGGCGGAATGAAGCGGAGAACGTGGCATGCGGCGGTCGTGGCCGTGGGGCTTTCGGTGTTCCTCGGGAGTGGGGCCATGGCCGAGGAAACGATCAAGGTCGGGCTGATCCTGCCGATGACGGGCCCCTCCGCCTCGACCGGGCGACAGGTCGAGGCCGGGGCCAGACTCTATCTCGACCAGCACGGCGACACGGTCGGCGGCAGGAAGATCGAGCTCGTCGTCCGGGACGATACCGGCACGGCCGACGTCACCAAGCGCGTCGCGCAGGAGCTCGTCGTGCGCGACAAGGTCGACGTGCTCGCGGGCTTCGGCCTCACCCCTCTGGCCCTGGCGGCGGCCCCCATCGCCACCCAGGCCAAGAAGCCCATGGTCGTCATGGCGGCGGCGACCTCGATCATCACCGAGAGCTCACCCTTCATCGTCCGCACCAGCTTCACCCTGCCCCAGGTGACGACGGGCATCGCGCAGTGGGCCGCCGAGAACGGGATCAAGAAGGCGGCGAGCCTCGTCACCGACTACGCCCCTGGGATCGATGCCGCCAAGACCTTCAAGGAGGTGTTCACGAAGAACGGTGGCGAAGTCGTGGCCGAGCTCGCCGTGCCGCTCAAGAACCCGGACTTCGCCCCGTTCCTCCAGCGCGCGGCCGACGCCAGGCCCGACGCGCTGTTCGTGTTCGTGCCCTCGGGCTTCGGCTCGGTGTTCATGAACCAGTTCAAGGAGCGCGGCCTGGCGCAGGCCGGGATCAGGCTCATCGCGACCGGCGACGTGACCGACGACGACCTTCTGAACGGCATGGGCGATGCGGCCATCGGCGTCGTCAGCTCGCACCATTACTCGGCCGCTCATCCCTCGCCCGAGAACCAGGCCTTCGTGCAGGCCTTCGAGGCCGCGAACGGCGGGATGCGCCCGAACTTCATGGCGGTCGGTGGCTATGATGGGATGCACGCGATCAAGGTCGCCCTCGAGAAGACGGGCGGCGCGACCGACGGCAAGGCCCTGGTCGAGGCCATGAAGGGCATGGCGTGGGAGAGCCCGCGCGGACCGGTCGCGATCGATCCCGAGACGCGCGACATCGTCCAGACGGTCTATCTGCGCCGGGTCGAGCGCGGGGCCGACGGCAAGCTCTGGAATGTCGAGTTCGCCTCGATGCCGGCCGTGAAGGACCCGGTCAAGGCGGCGAAATAGATGGCCGGACGCGAGCCACGAGCGGCGGAACGGTATCGATGCTGACCGTGCTCTTCGACGGCATCGCTTATGGGATGCTCCTGTTCATCCTGTCCTGCGGCCTCGCGGTCACGCTCGGCCTGATGAATTTCGTCAACCTCGCGCACGGCGCCTTCGCCATGGCGGGAGGCTACGTCACGGCGGTCTCGATGAACCGGGCCGGTATGCCCTTCCTCCTCTGCTTGCCGCTCGCCTTCCTCGCCGCCGCGGCCCTGGGCGTCGTGCTCGAGCGTACGCTCTACGTCCGGCTCTACGGCAAGAGCCATCTCGACCAGGTCCTGTTCTCGATCGGCCTCGTCTTCATGGCGATGTCGACGGTCGACTATCTCTTCGGCGCGCAGCAGCAGCTCGTCGAGCTGCCGGCGTTCCTCACGGGCCAGATCCAACTCTTGGGCGCTCGGCTCGGGATCTACCGGCTGTTCCTGATCACCGTCTGCGCCGTGATCGCTCTCCTCCTGCAGCTCGTTCTCGTCCGCACCCGCTTCGGCAGTCAGCTCCGGGCCAGCGTCGACGATGCCAGGGTGGCGCGAGGTCTCGGCATGAACGTGGATCGGATCTTCGCCCTCACCTTCGCCGCGGGCTCGGGCCTCGCCGGGCTAGGCGGTGCCTTGGGCATCCAGCTCCTGAGCGTCGATCCCACCTTCCCGGTCAAGTACATGATCTACTTTCTGATCGTCGTGACCGTGGGCGGCACGACCTCGATGACCGGACCGTTTCTCGCTGCACTCCTCATCGGTGTGGCCGACATCGCCGGCAAGTACTACTTGCCCGAGCTCGGCGCCTTCATGATCTACAGCGTCATGGTCGTGGTCCTGATCCTCAAGCCCAAGGGTCTGTTCGGGCAGGCGGGTGCGCGATGAGCCGGACGGGGTTCCTGGGCGGCATCGCGTCGGCACCGGCCGAGGCCGCGGGCACGCAGGCCGAGGCGAAGATCTGGCTCGGGCGGGCGGCACGGGTGGGCTGGCCCGAGATCCTGTTCTGGCTCCTGCCCGTCCTCGCCTTCTTTCTTCTCCCCGACCGGCTGCCGCTCATGAGCGAGATCGCGATCCTCAGCCTGTTCGCGCTCTCGCTCGATCTGATCCTGGGCTATGCCGGCATCGTCTCGCTCGGGCACGCGGCGTTCTTCGGGCTCGGCGCCTACACGGCGGGGCTGCTTGCGCGCCACGGCTGGAGCGAGCCGCTCTCGGGCCTCGCGCTCGCCACCGCGGCGGCGGGCCTTTTGGGCTTTCTCTCGAGCTTTCTCGTCCTGCGCGGCTCCGATCTCACCCGGCTCATGGTGACCTTGGGCGTCGCCATGGTGCTCGCCGAGCTCGCCAACAAGATGGCCTGGCTCACAGGGGGAGCCGACGGCCTCGTCGGCATGGAGGTCGGCCCGATCCTCGGCCTGTTCGAGTTCGACATCTTCGGCCGGACCGGGTTCGTCTATGCCACGGTCGTGCTGTTCCTCCTGTTCTGCGTCGCCCGCTATCTCGTCCATACCGTGTTCGGCCTCACCTTGCGTGGGATCAAGGGCAACCGGCTGCGCATGGAGGCGATCGGCGCGCCGGTGAGCCGGAACCTGATCGCCGTCTATACTCTGGCCGCGGCCTATGCCGGTGCGGCGGGCGCTCTCCTCGCGCAAACGACGCAGTTCGTCTCGCTCGACGTGCTCGAGTTCCACCGCTCGGCCGAGGTGCTGCTCGTGCTCATCATCGGTGGTACGGGCTACCTCTACGGCGGGCTCGTGGGTGCCGTCCTGTTCCGTGTGGCGCAGGACTGGCTCACCGGCTTCACCCAGCAATACTGGCTGTTCTGGCTGGGTCTGATCCTGGTCGTGCTCGTCCTGGTCTCGCGCGAGGGGCTGAAGGGCCTGTTCGATCTCGCCCGGCGGCGGCTGCAGCGCGGAGCCGGGCCGTGAGCGTGCTCGAGGCCAAAGGCCTCGTGAAGCGCTTCGGCGGCTTTCTCGCCACCAACGACGTCTCGATCGGCTTCGCGCAAGGAGCGCGCCATGCCCTGATCGGCCCCAACGGTGCCGGCAAGACCACGCTCGTCAACCTGCTCACGGGCGTGCTGCGCCCCGATGTCGGCACCATCCTGCTCGAGGGGCGGGACGTGACCGGGCTCCCGCCGCACGAGCGCGTCCGGCTCGGCCTCGTCCGCACCTTCCAGATCAACCAGCTCTTTTCCGGGCTGACGCCTTTGGAATCGATCCTGCTCGCCATCGCCCAGCGCATCGACCGGAAGGGCGACCGGTGGCGCCCGGTCGCGCGCGACGACGAGGCGATAAGGGAAGCCGTGGAGCTCCTGACCCGGCTCGACCTCGAGAGCGTCATGACCCGGCCGACCGCCACGCTCGCCTACGGCAAGCGCCGCCTGCTCGAGGTGGCGCTGGCGCTCGCCTGCCGGCCACGGGTGCTGCTGCTCGACGAGCCCGCCGCGGGCGTGCCGCACGGCGAGCGCGACGAGATCCTGAACGCCATCGCCCTCCTGCCGCGCGAGGTGACGGTGGTGCTGATCGAGCACGACATGGACCTCGTGTTCCGCTTCGCGGAGCGGATCTCGGTGCTGGTGAACGGTGCGCTTCTCATGGAGGGAACACCTGCGGAGGTGGCGGCGAGCCGGAAGGTGCGCGAGGTCTATCTCGGGGAGAGCCTCGATGGCTGAGCTCCTCGTGCTCGAGCGCGTCTCGGCCGGCTACGGCGAGGCCTGCGTCCTCGCCGAGGTCTCGTTCGGCCTCGAGGAAGGCCGGTCCCTGGCGGTGCTCGGGCGCAACGGCACCGGCAAGACCACCCTCGTCGAGACGATCATGGGCCTGACCACGCTCCATGGCGGCCGCATCGTGCTTCGCGGCCGGGAGATCGGCCGGCTCCGGAGCGACCGGCGCGCCGCCGAAGGGATCGGCTGGGTGCCGCAGGAGCGCAGCATCTTCGCCTCGCTCACGGTCGAGGAGAACCTGACCGCGGTGGCGCGGCCCGGACCCTGGACGGTCGAGCGGGTCTACGCCGCGTTCCCGCGCCTGCGCGAGCGGCGCCGCACTCCCGGTACCCGGCTCTCGGGCGGCGAGCAGCAGATGCTGGCGATCGGCAGAGCACTCGTGCTCAACCCGAAGCTCCTCCTGCTCGACGAGCCGCTCGAGGGCCTCGCCCCCATCGTCGTCGAGGAGCTGCTCGCCGTCCTCGCGCGGCTGATCCGCGAGGAAGGGGTGAGCACGATCCTGGTCGAGCAGCACGCGCGCAAGATCCTGCCGCTCACCGACCAGGCCCTCATTCTCGAGCGCGGCACGGTCGTCCACAGCGGCGCCAGCGCGGAGCTGCTCCGGGACGAGCGCACCCTCGAGGCGTTCCTGGGGGCCACCGGCCGACGCGCGGCCGGCCGCGGCGCGAGCGAGGTCCATGCCCGCTGAAGGCCTATGGCCGAGGAGGGAGGATGGCAGACGTGCCGCTGGGGGCGAAGGCCGTCGCCGGGGTCATCGGCCGGGGTTCGTCCTCGGAAACGCGGGTGCCGGGCGGCATCCGGGCATAGAACGCGGCGGCCGCCCGGATGTCGGCCTCGGTGAGGCGGCTGGCGAAGCCCAGCATGAGATGCGCGAAGGGCGTCCCGCCGCGCGTGCCGCTGCGGAACAGCTCGAGCTGGCGCTCGATATAGCCGGCATCCTGGCCGGCGATCTCCGGGTAATGGGGATAGCGCGCCGGCGGGCCGTGGCAGCTCGTGCAGGGCGGGATGCCCTGCTCCGGGCGGCCGCTGCGCGCTAGTGTTTCGCCGTGCCGGAGCAGCCCCTGTTCTGCGGGCGGACGATCGTGCTGCGTCGGCCTGGACCGGGAGGCGTAATGGCGGGCCAGCCTTGCGATCGCCTCGTCGTCGAGCGCTCGTGCCAGCGGCTGCATGATGCCGCTGGCACGGTGCCGCTCGGCGTAGGCGCGCAAGGTGGCGGCGAGATAGGGCTCGTTCTGGCCACCGATCAGCGGGATGCCGGCTCCGGCGGTGTCGGCACCGTCGCGGCCGTGGCAGCGGGCGCAGTTCGCGAGCACGAGCGCGATCGGCCCCTCCCCGAGATCGGCGAGACCGGCCTCGCCGGCATCCGCCGACCCGGCCGCCTCGAGGCCGTAAGCGAGGTGCCGGTAGCCGACAGCATCGAGCTCCGGCAGCCGCAGGAGGAAGGCCACGACCGACCAGACCTCGTCGGGCCGGGCCTGCGTCGCCCAGGCCGGCATGCCGCTGAATTTCACCCCGTGCTGCACGATCCAGAACAGGTGCCGCGGCTCCCAACTCGGAATCTTGGGCGGCAGCGATGGCGGGTGCGGCGTCATCTCGAGCGCTATCGGCGACTGCGGCTCGCCCGGAGCGCCGTGGCAGGGCGCACAGCCGCTGGCGAAGTGGGCCGCTCCCAGTGCCACCCGATGGGGATCGTCCAGCCCCGCCGGCGGCTCGATGCCCATGCTCTGCGTATCGACCGCCTGGCGCATGGTGAAATGGAGAAACCAGGCCACGGGTGGCCAGTGCCCGCTGCTCGCTGCCACCGAGACCAGCCCCGACCAGGCGACCAGGAACCCGCCGAGCGCCAGGAGGATCGCGAATCCGACCAGATGCTTCCAGCCTATGCGCATCGGCCTTCCCGCTGCTCGCGGCGCTCGAAGCCGCGCTCGGGCGGTGCTCGCAGCAGCTCGGCCAGGAGCACGAGCCCACCCGCGAGATAGGCGATGCCGCCCATGGTGAGCATGACGACCCCGCCCAGCTCCTGATCGGCAAGGAGTACCGGGCCCGCCGGGGAGCCGTGGTCGTGCGCGAAGAGAGGCCGCGGTGCCAGCGCCAGCAGCACGCCCAGGAGCGTCATGTGCGTGGCGGTGAGCAGCAGCGCCAGGATGCCCTCCGGCCCCCGTGCCAGCCGCCCGGACGGATCGCGGGCGAGCGTGGTTGCCCAGAGCCAGAACCCGGCCACGAAGAAGGATGCCTGCTCGGCGAGCCGGACGGCGCCGTCCATCCGTGCTGCTTCGTGCAAGGCCGGCGCGTGCCAGCCCCAGACGACGAGGAGCTCCAGAAGCGAGGCCGGCACGGGCGGGCACCAGGCCGCCAGGCGCAGGCCCAACCGTGGTATCGTGCGCGCGAGCGCTGCGGCGAGGAGCGGGGCGGCCACGGCGACCACGAGCATGTGGCTCGCCATGTGCGCGGTGAAGGGGCCGGGCAGGAGGGTGTCCACGAGCGGCATCCAGGCAGCCGCGAGGGCCGCAAGGCCCGAGAGCAGGAGCAGGACCGTCCGCATGCCGCTCATCGGCAGCTCGCCGCGAGCAGTGCCGCGAGGGCGGTGTAGATGGTCGCGACGAAGCTGAGGCCGCACAAGAGCAACGCCGCGAAGCCCAGGAAGCGGCGGCGGTCGGCGAGCGTCGCCGCATCGTGCGGCGGTTCGGGATCGCCGGCATGATACCAGCGCCGGTAGGCGTTCCAGCCCAGCCCCAGAATGCCGAGGAGTGCCATAGCCGTGAGCACCGCGACATAGCGCTGGATCGGGTCGAGCGCCGCCGTCGCCGTCGCCCATTTGGCGCAGTAGACCGCAGCACCGACATAGGAGGCGAGGAAATGCACGGCCCAGATGGCGGGGCCGGCGGTGAGAAGCCATAAGCCGCGCTCGTGCCAGAACTGGGTGGCCGGCATCGGCGTCAGGCCACGAGCGGGAACAGGGCCGTCACCGCGTAAGCGACGAGCACGGTGGCGCCGAGGAAGTGCCAGTAGAGCGAGACGTTCCACATGTCGATGTCGTGCTCGGGTGTGAGCCGGCCGGCCCAGCTCCGGGCGATGCCGTAGAGCTGCATGACGAGGCCGAGCCCGGCATGGAGAGCCGTCCAGATCAGGATCACCCAGACCGTGGCCGGATAGGCGTGGGCGGTGGGATCGAGCCCGTGCAGCCAGGGGCCGAGGAGGAGCCCCGCACCGCCCAGCGCGGTCGCAGCCGCGGCGAGCCAGAGCGCACGCCGCAGGCCCGAGGGACCCTTGGCGCCATGGCGGCGCCGTGCCTGCCAGGTCAGAGCCCAGGCGAGGAGGAGGGTCAAGGTCGCGAGCGTCGGCCAGAGCAGGCCGGGCCCGGCGCCGCTTCCGGGCGGAAAGTCGCTCCGGACGGTCCAGAAGAAGAAATAGCCGAAGACGAGGCTCGCGAACGCCGTGGCGTCGCCCACCATGGTGATGAACATCGCCCACCAGCCGCAGGACCGCGGACCCGAGAGATAGAGCGGCAGCACGAGGCCGAGGCCCACGTCTTTCTCGGGCTTCTCCGGGATCTCGGCCGAGCCGTTCCAGAGCCACCAGAGGATCGCGACGAGCGCGAGCACGGCGCAGCCGAGCGCCGGCCCGTAGAGGTGGAAGGTGGGGAAGACGAACACCCCGCCCGTGAACAAGGCTGCCCAGAGCGTCACCCAGGTCGGGCCGGCGAGGCGCAGGCACTGGATCGGCTCGGCATCGAGGGTGGAGGTGATGATCGTCTCGCGCCGCTGCTCCTCGGCGTCGGGCAGGTAAAAGGCGCCCGTGTCCATCTGCTCGAGGAAGCTCGGCTGCTCCCAGAGCGGGTAGCGTGACGTGATCACCGGCACCGAGCGAATACCCCAGGATTCGGGCAGAATCGTTGCCGCCCATTCGAGCGTACCGGCGTTCCAGGGGTTGCGCTCGACCGACGGCGCACGGCGCTTGGGGCGCAGGACGTCGGAGACGACGAGGAGCACACCGGCCGCGAAGACGAAGGCGCCGACCGTGGAGACGAGATTGAGCCAGTTTAAGCCCAGCCCTGCGGGATAGGTGAACACGCGCCGCGGCATGCCGCGGAGCCCGGTAAGATGCATCGGCAGGAAGGCGATGTTGAAGCCCACGAACATCAGCCAGAATGCCCATTGGCCGAGCTTCTCGGAGAGCTTCCGGCTGCCGACGAGCGGGAAGTAGTAGTAGATGCCGGCCACGACCGGGAACAGCATTCCCCCGATCAGGACATAGTGCAGATGGGCGACGACGAAGTAGGTGTCGTGCGCCTGCCAGTCGAACGGGGCCAGCGCCACCATGACCCCGGTGAGCCCGCCGATCACGAAGATGGCAAGAGCACCCGAGGCGAACAGCATCGGCACGGACGGCACGACGCGGCCGAGAAGGAGGGTGGCAATGAAGACGAAGATCTGGACACCCGTGGGGATCACCACCGCTTCGGAGGCGGCCGAGAAGAAGGCTTGGCTGATGGAAGGCAGGCCCACCGCGAACATGTGATGGACCCAGAGGCCGAAGCTCAAGAAGCCCGTGCCCATCGCGGCCAGCACGATCCAGGAATAGCCGAAGATCGGCCGCTGCGCGAAGGTCGGCACGATCATCGCCATGAGCGCGATCGAAGGCAGGAAGATGATGTAGACCTCGGGATGGCCGAAGATCCAGAACAGATGCTGCCAGAGCAGCGGGTCGCCGCCGCGCCTCGGATCGAAGAACGGCCAGTCGGCCAGGCGCTCGAGCTCGAACAGCAGGTCGCCCGCGAGGAGCGGCGGGAAGGCGAACAGGATCATCCCGGCGACCACGAGGATGTACCAGCCATAGAGCGGGATCAGGTTGATCCGCATGCCGGGCGGGCGGCATTTGAGGACACCGACGATGAGCTCGACCGCGGCCGCGATCGAGGCGACCTCGATGAAGCTGAGGCCTAAGAGCCAGATGTCGGCGCCGATGCCGGTCTGCTCGGTGTCGGTCGTGAGCGGCGGGTACATGAACCAGCCGGCCTGCGGTGCCGCATCGAAGAAGATCGAGCCCGCGACGAACACGCCGCCGATGAGAAAGCACCAGTAACCATAGGCCGAAAGGCGCGGGAAGGGCAGGTCGCGGGCACCCAGGATCGCCGGCAGGATCAGGATCGAGAACGCCTCGAACACCGGCACGGCGAAGAGGAACATCATCACCGTGCCGTGCAGCGTGTAGAGCTGGTTGTAGGTCGTGGCCGAGACGAATTCGTTGTCGGGTACCGCGAGCTGGATGCGGACGAGAAGAGCGAGGATACCGGCGAACAGGAAGAAGAAGAACGCGGTCGCGGTGTACCAGACGCCGACCTCGGTGTTGTTGACCTCGCTCCAGTAGCGCCAGCCCGCAGGAGCCCGCCAGGTCTCGCGCAGCCGCTCCTCCTGGAGCCGCTGCTCCTCCTCGGTGAACGGGCTCGGGATCCGCTCGGGCGCGTTCACCGCAGACTCCCGAGATAGGATGCTAGCGCCTCGAGCTCGGCCGCCGGCAGCATCCCGAAGGCGGGCATCCGCACCTCGGGCTTGACCTCGGAAGTGGCGGCGATCCAGCGAACGAGGCTCGCGTGATCGTTCGGCAGGATGCCGGCGCCGAGGCTCCGGCGGCTCGCGATGTGGGTGAGGTCGGGGCCGATGATCCCTTGCGCACGCGTGCCGCGGATGGTGTGGCAGCCGCCGCAGCCGAGCTGGTCGAACAGCTCCGCACCGCGCGCGGCGGGCCCCTCGGACGGTGCCGCCGCCGGCGCGGCTTCGCGATCGAGCCAGGCATCGAATTCGGCAGGCTCCACGACCACGACCGCGAATGCCATCAGCGCGTGCGCAGTGCCGCAGAACTCGGCACAAGCACCACGGAACGTACCGGTGCGGGTCGGCTCGAGAACGAGGCGGTTGGTGCGGCCGGGGATCATGTCGACCTTGCCGGCGAGGGACGGGATCCAGAAGGAATGGATCACGTCGGGGCTCGTCAGCACGAGCTCGACCTGCTCTCCGCGCGGCAGCCTGATCTCGTTGGCGCTCGCGACGGGCTCCCCGCCCGGACGATGATAGGCGACGCGCCACCACCACTGCTCGCCCGAGACCGCGATCCGGAGCGGACCGCCCGGCGTGCGCAGGCTCGGGAGCATGGCGAGCCCCGGCACGAGCAGGCCGGTGAGAACGAGGAGCGGCAGCGCCACGCCACCGCCCAGGATCAGCCCCCGGCCGACCCATTCGGGGTGCTCGGCCGGACGCAGACGTGTGGCATAGACCGCGATGCCGGCCACGGCCGCCCACAAGACGCCGCCGCCGGCCACCATGGTCCAGAACAGGAAGGCGATGTCCCCGGCCTCACGACCGGCCGGGTCGAGCGCCGACTGGCTGCCGCTGCAGCCGCCGGCCGCCACGAGCAGCCATAAAGCGAAGATGTGCCGACCGGGCGGTCGGAAGGCCTGGCCTGCGGCCGGGAATGGCTGCCCATACTTCATGCCGCTCCGATACCCCGCGGCGCCGGATGGGGGGATCCTGACCGGACTATAACGTGCCGGCCAGCCGAAGGTGCCGAAGAGCGGGCGCTTACGCGCCGTGGAGCCCGACGGTAGCCGGCTGCTCCGGCGCCGGCCGGGACACCATCGCTTTGCCCAGGACGAACTCGGCGCACCGGCTGCCGAGCATCATCGCGGGTGCGGCCGTGTTGCCGGCGTTGATGTTCGGCATCGCCGAGAGATCGCACACCCGCAAGCCCTCGATGCCGCGCACCCGCATCCGGGAATCGAGCACGGCCAGAGGGTCGCCGACAGCACCCATCCGGCAGGTGCCGCTCGGATGGTAGTTCGTCTTCACGAAGCGCCGGCAGTGCTTCAGGATCGCCTCGTCGCTGAGATCGTCCGGATCGGGGATGGCGATGCGCTTCACCCGGTCCGCAAGCGGCCTGGTCTGAAAGGCGCGCAGGAAGAAGCGCTGCCCCTCGATCATGGCCTCGGCGTCGGCCGGGTCCTTCAGGAGGTTGGGCGAGACCAGCGGCATGTCGTCGGGGTTGGCCGAGCGCAGGCGCACGAAGCCGCGCGATTTCGGCTTCACCACGACCGTCGTGACGGTGAGGCCGTAAGTGTCCTCGACGAGGCCCAACGTATCGCGGTCGAGATAGACGATCGGCACGCAGAAGGCCTGGATCGTGGGCGGGGCCTCGGGGTCGGTCGGGTTGACGAAAGCGCCCGCCTCCACGCCGGCCGAGAGGATGGGGCCGGTGCCGAACAGCTTGAACTGCAGGCCGTTTCGGATCATCCGCCAGCCGACACCCTGCCTGTAGTAGCCGTAAGGTCCGCTCGCCATGGCGACGATCGGCACCTCGGGATGGTCGATCAGGTTCTCGCCCACGCCGGGAAGATCGACGACGCACGGGATGCCGTGCAGCCGCAGGTGATCGGCCGGGCCGATGCCGGAGAGCATGAGAAGCTGCGGCGAGACGAGAGCACCCGCGGCCACGATCACCTCGCCGTCGGCGAAGGCCTTCCGCTCGGCGCCGGCCTTGTCGCGCCAGGTGACGCCGACCGCCCGGCCCTGCTCGATCTCGATCCGGCGCACCGGGGCGTTCAGGCGGATGGTGAGGTTCGGGTTACCCTCGAGCGGCGCGAGGAAGGCGTAAGCGGCGCTGCTGCGCCGCCCGTGCCGGTTCATGAACTGGTAGAAGCCGACACCGCGCTGCGCCGGCCCGTTGAAGTCGTGGTTGTAGGGCTCGCCCAAGGCCTGGACGCTCTGGACGAACCAGCGCGAGACGTCGTTGATGTGGCCGGGATCGGAGACGAGGAGCGGACCGTCGATGCCGTGCCGCTCGTCGTAGAGCCGGCCATTGCCTTCCATGCCGCGAAAATGCGGCAGCACGTCGGCCCAGCGCCAGCCGGGATAGTCGTTGTCGCCACGTAAGTGCTCGTGCCACTCGTCGTAGTCCGACGGCCGGCCACGCATGTAGACCTGCGCGTTGACCGACGTGCCGCCGCCCAGCACGTGGCCTTGCGGGATATCGTGGACGCGGCCTGCGAGATGCTCCTGCGGCACCGTCTGATGATACCGCATGAACTTGCTGCCGTTGATCATCTTGAAGATGCCGGGCGGCATGTCGAGGAGCGGGTGGCGGTGCGAGTGCCCGGCCTCGAGGAGGAGGACGCGCGCGCCCCCTTCTTGGACCAGCTTCGCAGCGACGACGCAGCCGGCGGCACCGCCGCCGACGACGATGTAATCGAAACGTTCGGTCATCTGTCTCAAGCCGGATCAGGTGCGAACCTTCTCGAGCCCCTTCCAGTCGAAGGCGATGCCGTGGCCGGGGCGGTCGGGGGCGATGGCGAAGCCGTCCTCGATGCGCAGGGGTTCCGCGATGTAGCGGTCGAGGCCGAAGCCGTGCGCCTCGAGGTAGGAGCGGTTCGGCACGGCGGCGAGGCAGTGCACGGTGACGTCGTGGGCGCCGTGCGTCGTCACCGGCAGGCCGAACGCCTCGGCGAGGTGGGCGATCTTCATGAAGGCGGTAATACCGCCGCAGTTCGTCACGTCGGGCTCGGGGTAGGTGACGCCGCCCGTGGCGATGAGCTGCTTGAACTCCCAGACCGTGCGCAGATTCTCGCCGGCCGCGATCGGCAGGCCGCCCTCCTTGACCACGCGCGCATGGCCCGCCACGTCGTCCGGGACGATCGGCTCCTCGAGCCAGACCGGATCGAAGCGCTGGAAGGCGCGCGCAGCCCGGATCGCCTCGTCCACGGTCCATTTCATGTTGGCGTCGACCATGAGCGGGAAGCCGTCGCCCAAATGCTCGCGTATGGCGGCGACACGCTCGACGTCCTCGGCGAGCCGCCTTCTTCCCACCTTCATCTTGATGGCGCGAAAGCCGCGCTCGAGGTTGGCGTCGGTCTGGCGCAGCAGCGCGTCGAGCGGGAGGAGAAGGTCGATCCCGCCTGCGTAGCACGGCACACGTGGGTCGTGCCCGCCCAGGAGCTTCCACAAGGGCAGCTCCGCACGCTTCGCCTTCAGGTCCCAGAGCGCTATGTCGAAGGCCGAAAGTGCCAGCACGGTGGGGCCGCCGCGGCCGCCATAATGGAGCGCCCACCAGAGCTTTTGCCACAGACGTTCGATGAGATCGGCGTCCTCGCCCACGACGAGTTCGGGGAACTCGCGGGCGAGCGTGGCGTCGATGGCGGCGCCGTTGCGTCCCACCGTGAAGGTGTAGCCGACACCCTCTGCACCCTCCGCATCGCGCACGCGGACGGTGTTGAGCTCGAAGGCACGCATCTCGCCGTGCATGCTGTCGGTCAGAAGCTCCGGCAGCGGAATGCGGTAGAAGCCCGGCTCGAGGCTCGTGATCTTCGGCATGGTGGTTCCTCGAAGTCGTGTGGCGAGGGCGGGGCGGCCTTCAAGCCGGAGCTTCGTCCTCGCGTGCGGTGAGCTTGGCCTGGAGGATCACGACCAGGAGCAGGAAGGCGCCGCGGATCACGGACTGCCAGTAGGCGGAGAGGCTGATCCACCCTAGGCCGTTCTCGAAGTTCAGGATGTTGAAGATGAGGCCCAAGAGCAGCACGCCCGCGAGCGTGGCGCCTACCGAGCCCAAGCCGCCCGTGAGCAGCGTGCCGCCGACCACGACGGAGGCAATCGCGAACAGCTCCCACCCCACCCCTTCGATCGGCTGCCCGGCGCCGAACTGGGCCGCCAGGATGACGCCGGCGAGGCCCGCCAGCGTGCCGCTCGCGGCATAGACCACGAGCTTCACCCGGTCGACCGGCAGACCCATGAGCCGGGCCGCATCCTCGCCGCCGCCGACGGCGAGCACGTGCCGGCCGAAGGCGGTGAAGTTCAGGATCAGCGAGCCCGCGAGATAGGCGACGAGTGCGATCCAGGCCGGGATCGGAAAGCCCAGGAAGTCGCCCTGGCCGAGATCGGTGAAGGCGGTCTCGTAGGAGACCGAGACCGACTGGTTGTCGGCGAGCAGGAGCGCGGTGCCGCTCGCGGCCAGCATGGTGGCGAGCGTGGTGATGAAGGGAAGGATGCCGAGGCGGGTGACGATCAGGCCGTTGAGAAGCCCGATGACGGATCCTGCAGCCATGCCGCCCAGAAGACCGGGGATAGCGCCATAAGGGCTGAGCAGTGCTGCGACGACGCTGCCGAGCGCTGCGGTCGAGCCGACCGAAAGGTCGATCCCGCCCGTCATGATGACGAAGCACATGCCGAGTGCTACGAGTGCGAACATGCTGTTGTAGCGGAGCAGGCTCAGCACGTTGTAGCTGCCGAGGAAATTGTCGTAGCGCAGCCAGCCGAACAGGATCAGAAGTGCCAGCGCCAGCAGCACGCCGTGCTTGCCGAGCTGGGCCGGGATGGCGCTCGCGAGCGGGGTAGTGCGCATCGGCGTCTCCTCAGGCCCGGCCCTGGCGCTGCAGCCAGACCGCGAGCACGATGATCCCGGCCTTGACGACGAGCGCTGCCGCGTCCGGCACGCCGTTGGCGAGCAGCGTGTAGCGGACGAGCTGGATGATGAGGGCACCTAAGAGCGTGCCCAGCACGGTGGCGCTGCCGCCCGTGAGCAGCGTGCCGCCGACCGCCACCGCGGCGATGGCATCCAGCTCCATGCCGAGGCCGATCAGATTGGCATCGGCAGCCGAGTTGATCGCGATCACGATGAGCCCGGCGAGTCCGGCGCAGAGCCCGCTGATGAGATAGACCCGGCGCTTGACCCGGCCGACCGGAATGCCCGAGAGGCGCGCCGCCCGCTCGTTGCCGCCCACGGCCAGGATCTCGCGCCCGAACACGGTGCGGCGCAAGGCCCAGGTGGCGAGACCCACGATCACGAGCATCAAGATCGCCTGGAACGGGATGCCGAGCATCCGCCCCAGGCCGATGAACTGGAACTCCGGGACCTTGAACACCTGCAGATTGCCGTTGGTCAGCACCTGGGCGATGCCGCGGCCGGCGATGAACAGGACCAGCGTGCCGACGATGGGCTGGATACGAAAGCGGGTGATCAGCCAGCCGTTGAACCAGCCGAAAGCACCGCTGACCAGGATCGGAATCACGAAGGCGAGTGCTATGCCGACGAGCGGGTGGGGCAGAGGCAGGAGCTTGCCCAGGAAGATCAAAGGCGCAAGTGCCCCTGCGATCGCCATCAGCGAGCCGACCGAGAGATCGATCCCGCCCGTCGCGATCACGAGCGTCATGCCGACCGCGACGATGACGATGGTGCAGACCTGGGTGAGGTTGACGTTCAAGGTCTGCAGCGTCGCGAAGTTGGGCGTGAAGGCGAGATTGAACAGGACGAGGAGGGCGAGTGCGGTGACGGCGCCGTAGCGGCGCAACAGCCCGAGCGCTTCGGTTCTGGGCGCAGGCGCGCGCAGGCGCAGGGCCTCAGCCATGGGCGGCCTCCTCCTGGCGAACGGCTTCGCCGTGCGCCATGGCGTGCATGATCGCGGGCTCGGCGATCGCCTCGCCCGCGAGCTCGGCCACGGTGCGTCCGTCACGCAGAACGAAGATCCGATCCGAGCTCTGGGTCAGCTCCTCGAGCTCGGAGGAGATCAGAAGAACGCCCAGGCCCTCCGCCGCGAGCTCGCGCACGAGCCCCAAGATTTCGGCCTTGGCGCCGACATCGATGCCACGGGTGGGCTCGTCGAGCAGGAGGAGCTTCGGGTTCATGCACAGCCAGCGGGCGAGCAGCACCTTCTGCTGGTTGCCGCCCGAGAGTTCCCTGATCTTCTGCTCCGGGCTCGCGCACTTGATGCCGAGCCGCGCGATGAAGCGGTCCACGATCTCGCGCTGACGGGCCTCGTCGACCACGCCGGCCTTGGCGAGATGCGGCAGAAGAGCGAGGGTGAGGTTCTCGCGCACCGACATTTCGGGCACGATGCCCTCGTATTTCCGGTCCTCCGAGCAAAAGCCGATGCCGGCCCGGATCGCATCCGCGGGCTCGGCGAACGCGGCCGGCGCACCCTTGACCCGGATCTCGCCTGCTTCGGGCTTCAAGGCACCGAACACGACCTGCGCCGTCTCCGAGCGGCCGGAGCCCAAGAGCCCGGCGAGGCCCACGATCTCGCCCGCGCGCACCTCGAGATCCACATCCCGCACCCGGCGCCCGAGGGCGAGATGCTCGACCTCGAGCAGCTTCTCGCCCGAAGCGTCCGCCGAGCCCGTCCGTGCCTGCCGGCCCGCAGCCTGCGCCACTGCCCGGCCGAGCATGGTGGTGACGAGGTCGAGCTTGGTGAGGTCGCGCATGTCCGCGACCTTCACCGTGCGGCCGTCGCGCATGATCGTCACCCGGTCGCAGACGGCGTAGAGCTCGTCGAGCTTGTGGCTGACGAAGATCACCGACACACCTGCCGCCTTGAGCTGGCGGATCACCTCGAACAGGACTTCGACCTCCTGGTCATGGAGCGAGGAGGTGGGCTCGTCCATGATGACGAGCCTGGCGTCGAAGCCGATGGCGCGCGCGATCGCCACCATCTGCTGCGTCGCGGTGTTGAAGCTCGAGAGCGGCCGGCGGACGTCGATCGCGATCCCGAAGCGGGCCAGGAGCTCTTTCGCCTCGCGGTGCATGGCGCGCCAGTCGAGCAGGCCCATGCGCCGCCGCTCGCGGCCGAGGCAGATGTTCTCGGTCACCGAGCGGTAGGGGACGAGATTGATCTCCTGATAGATCGTGGCGATGCCGTTCGCTTGCGCCTCTTGCGGCGAAGCGAAGCTCACGAGGTTCCCGTCGAACAGGATCTCGCCGCCGTCACGGTGGACGTAGCCCGTGAGGATCTTGATCATGGTCGACTTGCCGGCGCCGTTCTGGCCGATCAGGCCGTGGACCTCGCCTCGGCCGACCTCGAGCGAGGCGCGGGCCAGGGCCTGGACACCGGCGAAGTACTTGTCGATGTCCCGCATCGACAGAAGAGGGGGCTGGCCCATCCTCGGCCCTCCCGAAGCTCGCGGGCGCAGCACCGCCTCGCCTTCGAGGCGGTGCTCTCGATCGAGAAGGCTCAGTAGGCGTTCGCGATCTCTTCCCTGGCGTTGCTCGCGTCGAAGAACTTGTCGTCGTTCTTCACCCAGGCCGGAATCTTCTCGCCCTTGGCATAGGCCGCCATGGTCGCGAACGCCTTGGGTCCGAAGCGCGGGTTGCACTCGACGGTGGCACCGAGCTTGCCGTCGATGATCGCCTGGAGCGCGTCGCGCGTGCCGTCGATCGAGACGAGGACGATGTCCTTGCCCGGCACCTTGCCCGCGGCCTCGATGGCGGCGATCGCACCCATCGCCATCTCGTCGTTGTGGGCGTAGATCGCGGTCGCGTCGGGATGGGCCTGCAGCAGGGTCTCGGCCACCTGCCGGCCCTTGTCGCGCGCGAAGTCGCCGGACTGGCTCGCCACGATCTCCATGCCGGGATGGCTCTTGAGCGCCTCCTCGAAGCCCTTCCTGCGATCATTCGCCGGCGAGGAGCCCGTGGTACCCTCAAGCTGGATGATTTTGGCCTTGCCGTTCGTCGCCCCGATCAGCCACTCGGCAGCGCGCCGGCCTTCGTCGACGAAGTCCGAGCCGATGAAGGTGACGTAGTCCTTGCCGGCCTGGGCGAGCTTCTGGTCGACGTTGCGATCGAGCAGGATCACCGGGATGCCGGCCTTCTTCGCCGCCATTACCGCCGGGATCAGCGGCTTCTCCTCGCGCGGGGCGAGGAAGATCAGATCGACCTTCTGCGCGATCATCGAGTTCACGTCGGCCACCTGCTTGGCGGCCGAGCCGGCGGCATCGGTGTAGACGAGCTGATAGCCCAGCTTCTCCGCCTCGGCCTTCATGCTCTCGGTCTGGGCGATGCGCCACGGGTTGTTGCTCTCGGTCTGGGCGAAGCCGACCTTGTACTTCGCTTTCTGCTCGAGCTTGGGCAGCTCGGCCGCGAAGCCGGCGCCGACCCCGAGCGCCAGGCACGCGGCACCCGCCGCCAGACCCAACAACGTGCGCCTCAGCATCGTTCAGTCTCCCTGTTGCACGGACCGATCTCGACCCGCGTGCAAGACCCACCCTATCGCCGATCGTCGGAGCGTCGGGTGATGTTCTGGTATGACCAAATCCTATGTGCTCCGCTACGACATGTCGCTCCGAGTGTCAATCCCATCGTGTTATGATACTCGACCAACCATCGCTTCTCCCGTCGTAGCGACAGGTTCTGCCAAGGCAATGAAAGTATGGTCATACCAAAATGTCTTTCCGTTCGATTCTGGTATGGCTACACTTCGCACTCAGGGCGTGACATGCCGAACGCCCGCGTGCTCAAGGTGCCGGGATGCTGGATTCGGTAGGGAGGAGGACGGACGGGTCTGCGAGCAATAGGAATCGGCGCTGCAGCGGGAAGGAGGCACGCCCTCCTCACGGCCGCCGGTCCGAGCCGATCGCGGAACGGCTCGCCGCCATGATCATCGCCGGCGAGCTCGCCAATGGCCAGCGCCTGCCGCCCGAGCGCCACCTGATGCGCCGCTTCGGCGTGGGCCGGAGTGTCGTGCGCGAGGCGATCGCGAGCCTCGCCCATCGCGGCCTTCTCGTCACCCGCTCGGGCTGCCGCCCGATCGTCCGCCCGCCGAGCTATGAGGGTGCCGTCGATGCGATCGGCCGGCTCGTCGGCCATCTCCTGACCGACGAGAGCGGGATCCACAACCTGTTCGAGAGCCGGGTGCTGGTCGAGGCCGCGCTGGTCCGGCAGGCCGCGGTGAGCGCCCGCCGCGAGGACATCGAGGAGCTGCGCGCCGCGCTCGAGGCCAATCACGCCGCCATAGGCCAGCCCGATGCGTTCTATGCCACGGACGTCGCGTTCCACGGCGTCCTCTACCGGATCGCGCGCAACCCGATCTTTCCGGCGCTCCACAAGGCCTATGTGCAGTGGTTGATGGGCTATTGGCGCAGGCTCACCTGTTCGCCGGACATCGACCGGCTCAACCATGTCGGCCACTGCGCGATCTTCGAGGCCATCCTCGCGCGCGACCCCGACGAGGCCGAAGCCGCCTTGCGTCGCCATCTCCAGGTTGCCTGGGAGCTCGTCCGCGGCGCCTTGGCCGGCCGGGAAACGACGATCTGACGGCGCCGTCCGGCAGCGGGGGCGCTCGTCTCTCCGCGCCACCGAAACGCAGCGAGGCCGCCGGTCGTTCCGACGGCCTCCTGCCGTGGCATCGGAGGATCGTGTAGGCTCAATCCTCGAGCGGCCGGCCGGCGGTCTCGCGACTTGCCAGCATCGCGGCGAGGGCGACGAGAGCGGCGATGACGAGGTACCAGGCCGGGGCGAGCTTGCTGCCGGTGACACCGATGAGCCAGGTGGCGACGAAGGGAGCCGTGCCGCCGAACAGCGCGTTGGCGAGGTTGAAGCTGAGCGCGAAACCGCTGTAGCGCACTCGCGTCGGGAACAGCTCGGACAGGAAGCAGGCGAGCGTGCCGTCGTTCATGGTCAAGAGCGCCCCGAAGGCGATCTGGATCAGGACGATGCCGAAAAAGCCCGAACTGCCGAGGAGTGAGAACAGGGGTACGGTCAGGACCGCGAACAGGATCGAGGCGGCGACCAGCATGGTCTTGCGTCCGTAGCGGTCGGACAGCCGACCCATGAGGAAGATCAGGCCGATATAGGAGGCGAGCGCCACCGTCGTCGCGACGAACGACTTGGTCCGGCCCATGCCCATCTCGGTCGCGAGATAGGTGGGCATGTAGCTGAGGATGAGATAGAAGCCGACCGCGTTCAGGCAGGTGACGCCCAGCGCGATGGCGAGCTTCGCCTTGTGCCCGACCAGCATCTCGCGCAGTGGTGCCTCGGCCAGATGGTGCTCCGCCGCGAGTTCCTTGAACTTCGGCGTGTCCTCGAGCCGCACGCGGATGTAGCGGCCGATCAGGCCCAGAGGCGCTGCCAGGAGGAACGGCAGACGCCAGCCCCAGCTCTGCATCTGCGCGTCGCTCAAGATTGTGAACAGCACCGCCGTCAAAAGCGAGCCGAACAGCAGCCCCGCTGCCGTGCTCGCCGGGACGAGGCTGGTATAGAAGCCGCGCTGTCCGGTGGGCGCGTATTCGGCGATGAAGGCGGAAGCGCCGGCATACTCGCCCGAGGCCGAGAAGCCCTGGACGACGCGGACCAGAAGCAGGAGCACGGGCGCCCACAGGCCGACCTGCGCGTAGGACGGCAGGAAGGCGATGGCGAAAGTGGCGCCCGACATGATCAGGATCGAGAGCGAGAGGGTCGTGCGCCGGCCGATCCGGTCGCCGAGATGGCCCCAGACGATCCCGCCGATCGGGCGGATGACGAACGAGATCGCGAACACCGCGAAGGTGGCGAGGAGTGCGGCCGTGGGCGCTACCTCGGGGAAGAACACCACGGCGATCACCGTCGCGAGATAGCCGTAGGATGCGTAGTCGAACCACTCGACGAAGTTGCCGATGAAGCTCGCCGTGGCGACCTTGCGCAGCTCCTCCCGGTCCGTAGCCGAGACGCTGGTCGCCGGGGTGGCGGGCGGGGACGCGTAGTCGAGCGTCGCGGCGGATGCGGTCCTGGCGGTCATGTGATCAGCTCCCTGATTCTGCGCTGTCGGAGAGCACGGGACGGCCGTGCTCCCTGGGTTCGGCCCGCCGCTACTTCCCGATGATGTTGTGCTCGGGGCCGAAGGGGAACCTGGTGATGTTCTCGGCCCCGTTCTCGGTCACGATCAGGATGTCGTGCTCGCGATAGCCGCCGGCACCCGGCTGGCCCTCCGGGATCATGATCATCGGCTCCATCGACACCACCATGCCGGGCTCGAGCACGGTCTCGATGTCCTCGCGCAGTTCCAGCCCCGCCTCGCGGCCGTAATAGTGGCAGAGCACGCCGAAGCTGTGGCCGTAGCCGAAGGAGCGGTACTGCAGGAGATCCCAGGAGCGGTACATCTCGTTGAGCTCGGTGGCGATGTCGCAGCAGCGCGCCCCCGGCCTGATGAGCTGGAGACCGCGGCGGTGGACCTCGCAGTTGACCTCCCAATAGCGCAGATGCGCATCCGAAGCGTGATCGAGGAACAGGGTGCGCTCGAGCGCGGCGTAGTAGCCCGCGATCATCGGGAAGCAGTTGAGCGAGAGGATGTCGCCCTTCTGCACCCTCCGCGAGGTGACGGGGTTGTGGGCGCCGTCGGTGTTGATGCCGGACTGGAACCAGGTCCAGGTGTCCATCAGCTCGGCATCGGGGAAGGTGGCGGCGATCTCGCGCACCATGGCACCGGTCGCGTGCAGCGCCACCTCGTACTCCGGCACGCCCTCGTGCAGGGCTTCCACACAGGCCGCACCACCGATATCGGCGATCCGGGCACCGTGCCGGATGAGCGCGATCTCCTCGGCCGACTTCACCATACGCTGGCGCATGGTGGCCTTGCCGACGTCGACCAGCTCGAACAGCGGCAGCGCATCCCGGATCTGGTCCGCCCGCTCGAGGCTGAGATGGTCGAACTCGACCCCGAGACGGCCGCGACGGACCCCCGCCGTCTCGAGCACGGTCTTGATGGCGTGGACGTAGTTGTCGCGCTGCCAGTCGGTGTAGACGATGTTGTCCTCGAAGCTGCGCCGCCAGGGCTGGCCGCCGTCGATATTGGCCGAGATCGTGACGTGCCGGTCCTGGGTGACGACGAGGCCATAGGCACGGCCGAACGAGCAGTAGAGGAAGTCGCTGAAATAGTCGATGTTGTGGATCGAGGTGAGCAGCACCGCGTCGATGCCGGCCTCCGCCATGTGCCGGCGCAAGTTAGCGACGCGGCGCGCGTACTCCTCGCGCGAGAAGGTGGGGCGCACCTTCTCGCCGTTGTGGATCTGCTTGATTCTCTCGCGCATATCGAGCCTCCGCTTCACCCGGCACGGCGGCCCGCTGCGACGTGGCGGGTGGAGAGAGCCTGCACGGGGTGGTGTTGGCTCGCGCTTGTAACCGTACGGATCGCTTTCGCGAAATGAGTTGTGCAAATCTGCTCATTAGCGCGGCTAATGAGCAGTTCTCATCAGAGACTTGACGGCTTCTCGGCTGGTATTCGACAGCTTTCGTCGAGACGCCGGATCAGGAAGTTGATCAGGCTGGAGGCCGCCTCGGAGAGACGGTCCCGATCGTAGTAGAGCCCGATCGTCACGTCGGGAAGGCCGGGGAACCCGGTCTCCGGCCCCAGCACGCGCAGGCCCTGCGGGATGGTGTGGGTCGAGAGCACGGTGACGCCCAGCCCGGCCTGGACGGCGGCCTGCAGCCCGGCGAGGCTCGGCGTCGTGCAGGCGATGCGCCAGGGAATGCCGGCCTTGGTGAGCGCTCGGGTCATCCGGGCGCGGTAGGTGCAGCCCTCGGGATAGACGACGAGCGGCAGCGGCCGGAGAGTTTCGGGGCACCTCTCGGGCGAGCCCACCCAGGCGAGGCGCTCGGGCCAGAGCTTGGCGGCCGGCAGAGGTGCGGGCTCCGCGGTCATGGCGACGACGAGATCGAAGGTGCCCCGCTCGAGCCCCTGCAGAAGCGCTGCGCTGATATCGCAGCTCACGTTCACCATGACCCTGGCATTGGCCGCGGCGAACTCGCCCAGGACCTCGGGCAGCAGGACGACGGCGAAATCGTTGGGAATGCCAATGTGCACCGATCCTTTGATCTCGGGCGCACGCAGCCGCGCCACGGCCTCGTCGTGCAGGCAGAGGATCTGGCGGGCGTAGAGGGCCAGGATCTCGCCCTTGGGCGTCAGGCGGAGTTGGCGCGTGTCGCGCTCGAAGAGCGGCGCCTGCACGAGTTCCTCGAGCTTCTTGATCTGCAGGCTGATGGCGGGCTGCGTGCGCCCGAGCAGATCGCCCGCACGCGTGAAGCTCGCGAGATCCGCGACCGTCGCGAAGGTCCGTAAGAGATCCATCTGCAGGGTGAGCATGAGCGCCGCCGGCAAGTCGTGCGGGAAAACGGTTCGCAGAGTAGGCGATACCGGGGACGTGCGGTAGCATCCCGCCATTGCATCGCGGCGCTGCACGGGCCGGCGACGCTCCCGTGTCGACGGCTCCTCCTGATGCTGGTAACAGCGGGCACCGGCCGGTTGGCAGATGGAAGAGAGCCGAGGATGGAGCTGAACACGATCCCGGAGGCGATCGAGGCGATCGCGAAGGGCGAGCTCGTCGTGGTCGTGGACGACACGGATCGCGAGAACGAAGGTGACCTGATCATGGCGGCCTCGAAGGCCACGCCCGAGAAGATCGCCTTCATGATCCGCCACACCAGCGGCATTCTCTGTGTGCCGATGCTGCCGGAGCGGGCGGCACGGCTCAATCTCCAGCCCATGGTCGCGAACAATCTCGACCCGTTGCGCACGGCGTTCACCGTCAGCGTCGACTACAAGGTCGGCATGACCACCGGCATCTCGGCCGAGGAGCGCGCCAACACGGCCAGAGCGCTCGCCAACGACAATTGCGACGGTTCGGACTTCATCCGGCCGGGGCACATGTTCCCGCTCATCGCCCGGCCGGGCGGTGTCCTCACCCGCTCCGGCCACACCGAGGCCGCGGCCGACCTCGCCCGCCTCGCCCGGCTCGAGCCCGTGGGCGTCCTCGCCGAGGTGGTCAACGACGACGGTACGGTCAAGCGCCTGCCCCAGCTCCTCGAGTTCGCGCGCGTGCACGGGCTCAAGATCGTCACCATCGAGGACCTGATCCAGTACCGCATCCGCACCGAGAAGTTCATCGACCTCGTCGGCGAGAAGGAGGTGGCGATCGGCGGCCTGCCGGTGACGATCCAGGCCTACCGCACGCCGTTCGACGCCATGCACCACGTCGTGGTGATCGTGGGCGACGTCTTCGACGGCAAGGACGTGCCGTGCCGCATCCATCGCGAGCATCCGGTCTCGGACCTGGTCGCGCGCATGAGCCAGAGCCGGACCTGGCTCGAGGTGGCGCTGGATAGGTTCAGGGAGCTGGGTCGTGGCGTGCTCGTGCTCGTGCGCAATCCCGTGGCCGAGGAGCTGGGCGCCGACGGCATCGAGGACAGGGAGGGAGAAACCCACGGCAGCGCCCGCCAGCGCATCCAGCGCTGGCGCGAAATCGGCGTGGGTGCCCAGATCCTGCGCCAGATCGGCGTGCGCTCGATCGCGCTCCTCGCCACGCGCGAGCAGCACTATGTGGGCTTAGGCGGCTTCGGCATCGAGATCACCCGCACGATCCGGGTCGACGAATGAGCTGAAGCGCCCCTGGCACGGGCCACTCCGAAGAGAAGGGCAAGGGAGGCGAGCGCGTGAAGAAGATCATCAACGACCCGGAAGCGCTGGTCGACGAGGCCGTGGAAGGGCTGGCAGCCGCTCATCCGGACCTCGTCCGGATCAGCCTGTGCCCGCGCTACATCGTTCGCGCCGACGCGCCCGTCTCGGGCAAGGTCGCCCTCCTTTCCGGCGGCGGCAGTGGCCACGAGCCGCTGCACGGCGGCTTCGTCGGTCGCGGCATGCTGGCCGCCGCCTGCCCGGGGGCGGTGTTCACGAGCCCGACACCCGATCAGATGCTGGAGGCGGGCAAGGCGATCCACGGCGGGGCCGGCATCGTCCAGATCGTCAAGAACTACACCGGCGACGTCATGAACTTCGACATGGCGGCCGACCTCCTGCGCGCCGAGGGGATCGAGGTCGAGAACGTGCTCGTCGACGACGACGTCGCGGTGAAGGACAGCCTCTACACCGCCGGCCGCCGCGGTGTCGGCCTCACGCTCGCGGTCGAGAAGATCGGCGGTGCGGCCGCCGAAGCCGGCATGGGCCTCGCCGAGGTCGCGGGCTTGTGCCGCCGCGTCGTCGCCAACGGCCGCTCGATGGGGGTGGCGCTCACGGCCTGCACCGTGCCCCACGCCGGCAAGCCCTCCTTCGCGCTCGCCGAGGACGAGATGGAGCTCGGCATCGGCATCCACGGCGAGCCGGGCCGCGAGCGGGTCAAGCTCGAGCCCGCGGATCGCATCGCCGAGCTTCTGCTGGGACCGATCATCGAGGACCTGCCGTTCGAGCGCGACGACCGGGTGCTCCTGTTCGTGAACGGCATGGGCGGCACGCCCCTGATCGAGCTCTACGCTCTCTACCGCAAGGCCGCCGAGATCGCGGCCGCGCACGGGCTCGAGGTCGAGCGCCGGCTGGTCGGCTCCTACGTCACCAGCCTCGAGATGGCCGGGGCCTCGATCACGCTGCTCCGCCTCGACGACGAGATGATCCGCCTCTGGGACGCCCCGGTCGTGACACCGGCGCTGCGCTGGGGGGCCTGAGCCATGCGGGAAGCGCTCGACCGTGACGCGATCCTGGCCTGGCTCGCTCTCGCCGCCGACCGGCTCGAAGCCGAGAAGGCAAACTTGAGCGAGCTCGACCGCCCCATCGGCGACGGCGACCACGGCGTCAACATGGCGAGAGGCTTCGCTGCCGTGCGCGCGAAGCTCGCGGCCGAGCAGCCCGCCGATCCGGCCGCCGTGCTGAAGGCGGCCGCCATGGTGCTGCTCTCGACCGTGGGCGGCGCCAGCGGCCCGCTCTATGCCACGCTCCTCCTGCAGGCCGCGGGCAAGGCCACGGGCAAGCCGAGCCTGAGCACCGCCGACTGGGCCGACTGCCTCGCCGCAGGGCTCGCCGGCATCGTCCAGCGCGGCAAGGCTGCCGTCGGCGACAAGACGATGGTCGACGCGCTCGATCCTGCCGTGCGCGCGCTGGATGCTCGCCGCGATCAGCCGCTCGCGGCAGCGCTCGCGGCTTCGGCCGAGGCCGCGAGGGAGGGCATGGCGGCCACGGTCCCGCTGGTCGCGCGCAAGGGTCGGGCGAGCTATCTCGGTGAGCGCAGCGCCGGCCACCAGGACCCGGGCGCCACCTCGAGCCATCTCCTGCTCCAGGCCCTGGCCGAGACCGCGGCTCGATCATGAGCCGGGAGCGGGTAGCGCTCGTCCTGGTCTCGCACAGCCGGGCGCTCGCCGAGGCGACGGCAGCGCTCGCCCGGCAGATGACCGGCGACGCGGTCGCGATCCGCTGCGCCGCCGGGGTGGGCGAGAGCGGGGAAGGGTTCGGCACCGACACCCTGCGTATCGTCGAGGCGCTGGGCGAGACCGACGGCCCGGCCGGCACGGTCGTGCTCATGGACCTCGGCAGCGCCCTCCTCTCGGCCGAGATGGCGCTGGATTTCCTCGACGAAGCGGCCCGCGCCCGCGTGACCTTGTGCCCGGCCCCCTTCGTCGAGGGCGCTGTCGCCGCCGCGGTCGCGGCCATGGGCGGCGCCGACCGGGCCACGGTCGCGGCCGAAGCGAAGGCGGCGCTCGAGCCCAAGCACCAGCAGCTCGGCGAGACCGAGCCGGGCCGGCCCGCCGCCGCCGAGCCGACGGGGGCCGTCGACGCCGAGGCCACGATCCCCGACCCGCACGGGCTCCACGCCCGGCCGGCCGCGCGCCTGGCGGCGCTCGCCAGCCGGCTCGGCGGAGGTGTCACGGTCGAGAACCTCGACAACGGCCGCGGTCCGGTCTCGGCCGGCAGCCTCGTGGCGCTGCTCTCGCTCGGCGCCGCCCAAGGCCATCGCCTGCGCATCCGGGCGGGCGACCCGGCTGCCGCCCGGGCCATAGCGGATCTCGTCGCCACCTTCACGGGCGACACGGAAGCGGCGCCGACGCCGCCCCAAACGGAAGGCCGCGCCATCCCAGTCTCGCCCGGTGTGGCGCTCGGGCCGCTCGTCCGGCTCGCCCCGCCGCCCGTGCCCGAACCCGAAGCGCCCCCCGCCGACCCCGCCGCCGAGCGGCGCCGGCTGGGGGCGGCGCTCGCCACCGTGCGCGAGCGCCTGGAGACCGCGGCGCAGTCCGGCCGCGCCGGCGAGTTTCTGGCCGTCCAGGCAGCGCTCCTCGCCGATCCTGCGCTGGCGATGCGTGCCGTGGCGCTGGTCGAGACGGGGCTCGGCGCCGCCACGGCTCTGGCCCGAGCGGCCGACGAGGCAGCCGCCGTCTTCCGCGAGCAGCCCGACTCCTATCTCCGCGCCCGCGAGGCCGACTTGCGCGACGCCGTCGCCGCGGTGCAGCGCGAGCTGGCAGGCGCTCTCGGCGCTCTCCGCCTCCCCGAGGGGCGCTGCATCCTCCTGGCCGACGATCTGCCCCCCTCGCTCGCTGCCGCCCTCGACCCGGCACAGGTGCTGGGCGTGATCGACCGGCAGGGTGGCCCGACTTCGCACGCCGCCATCCTGCTCCGCGCCGCCGGCATCCCCGCCGTGGCCGGCGCTGCGGCGCAGGTACCCGCAGACGCCACCGGCCTCGTGGCGATCGACGGCGGCACCGGCGCGGTCTGGCTGGACCCCGACCCGGCGACCCGCGCCGCCATCGCGGCCCGCCTCGAGGCCGTGACCCGCACGGCCACCCCGGTCCCCGGCGGCGTGGTGACGCTCGCGGACGGCCGCACGGTTCAGCTCTGGGCCAACGTCTCGGGCCGGGCCGAGGCCGAGGCGGCGCGCCGGACCGGTGCTTTCGGCATCGGCCTTTTGCGTACCGAGATGCTGTTCCTCGACCGGCGCGACCCGCCCGGCGAGGAGGAGCAGGTCGCCGCTCTTGCCGCCATCCTCGTCCCCTTCGCCGGCCGGCCGGTAGTCGTGCGGACGCTGGATGCGGGTGGCGACAAGCCGATCCCCTATATGGGCCTGGCACCCGAGGCGAACCCCTATCTCGGCTTGCGGGGCCTGCGCCTGAGCCTCGCCCGCGAGCCCCTGTTCCGGACCCAGCTCCGCGCCGTCCTGCGGGCCGGGCACGGCCACGACCTCCGCCTCCTGCTGCCCATGGTCACCGACCCCGACGAGGTCGCGGCCGCCCGCGCCGTTCTGGAGGAGGCACACCGGTCGCTCGAGGGCATCCCCCATCTCTGGCCGGTGCCGGTCGGCATCATGGTCGAGGTGCCGGCGGCGGCGCTCCTGATCGAGCGCTTCGTTCCCGTCGCCGACTTCTTCTCCATCGGCACCAACGACCTCACCCAGTACGTGCTCGCGGCCGAGCGCGGCCACCCGGCGCTCGGCCGCTTCGCCGACGCGACGCACCCCGCCGTGCTCGACCTCGTCCGCCGCGTCGCCCGTGCCGGCCGGCCCGCTTCCGTCTGCGGCGAGGCTGCCGGCGACCCGGATGCCGCCTGCGCCCTGGTCGGGCAGGGGATCGAGCGGCTGAGCATGGGTGCTACGGCGATCCCGCGCGTCGCCGAGGCGCTGCGCCGGCTCTGATCCGCGGATTGACAAGCCCGGCACGCTGGCGAAAATTGGTCTGACAACCAGTCCAAAAGGGTGGCTGCAGCCTTCGTGTCACGCGCTCTTCGCCCCATTCGCGCCCGAACCCGGGACGACGCCGTGCTCGAGGAGCTGGCGGCCTTCGTGGCGGCGGCGGGCCTCGAGCCGGGCAGCCGTCTGCCGGCCGAGCGGGAGCTGGCCCTGCGCCTGAAGGTCGGGCGCTCCACGATCCGCGAGGCGCTCAAGCGCTGGCAGGCCTTAGGCGTGGTCGAGATGCGCAAGGGTAGCGGGACCTACCTCAAGGCGCCGCTCGGCGACGATGCCGTCCACCTCTCGATCACCGTCCGCCTGAAGCAGGACAGCCTGCTGCGCGCCCTCGAGGTGCGCCGCGCGCTGGAGGCCGAGGCGGCCGCCATCGCCGCCCGGCGCGCGACACCGGACGACCTGGCCCATATCCGCGACTGCCTCGAGCGGATGGAGGCGGTGCATCTCCGCTACGGCGAAGCCCCGGCGGAGGATTGGGAATTCCACCTCTCGATCTACCGTGCCACCGGCAACCCTCTGTTCTTGCAGCTCGTCTCGGCGTTGCACGATGCGCTGTTCAGCTTCTTCACCAATCCTTTGAACCAGCCCGGCTTCGCGAGCCGCTCCTTTCCGCTGCACCGCGAGCTCTTCGAAGCCATCGCCGCGCGCGACCCCGAGACGGCCCGAGCGAAGGCGCTGGCGATCCTGGCCATCACCGAGGAAGACCTGCGAGCCGCCCGTCATGCGCCCTGACGACATCGACATCTTCGACCCGGGCACCATCCTCGCGCACGACGAGGACCTCCCGGGTGATGCGGTGGTTCCGCCGATCTTCCAGACCTCGCTGTTCACCTTCCCGAGCTACGCCGCGGCCGTGGCGGCGTTCCGCGGCGAGGCGAAGCGCTCGGTCTACAGTCGGGTCGGCAACCCGACCAGCGCCGCCTTCGAGGCGAAGCTCGCCGCCCTCGAAGGGGCGGAAGCCGCGCGCGGCTTCGCGAGCGGCATGGCGGCGATCAGCGCCGCGGTCCTGAGCCAGGTCGCGGCCGGCGACCGGATCCTGTGCGTGCGGCACGTCTATCCCGACGCCTACCGCTTCTTCGAGACCACGCTGCGCCGCTTCGGCGTTCGCACCGATTATGTCGACGGGCGCGACCTCGCCGCCATCGAACGGGCTCTCCCGGGAGTGAGGCTCCTCTATCTCGAGAGTCCGACGAGTTGGATGTTCGAGGTTCAGGACCTCGCGGCCATCGCCCGCCTCGCGCGCGCGCATGGCGTCGTCACCGTGATCGACAATAGCTGGGCGAGCCCGATTTTCCAGCGGCCGCTCCGGCACGGGATCGACCTCGTCGTCCATTCGGCCTCGAAATATCTCTCCGGCCACAGCGACACGGTGGCGGGCGTGGTGGCGGGGCGGCGCGAGCTGATCGGCCGGATCAACGCCGAGGTGCTGCCCTTCCTGGGCGCGAAGCTCGCACCCTTCGAGGCCTGGTTGCTCCTGCGAGGCCTGCGCACGCTCGAGATCCGGATGAAGGCGGCGCAAGCGCGCGGTCTCGCCGTCGCCCGCTGGCTCGAGCAGCGGCCCGAGGTCCTCCGCGTCCATCATCCGGCCCTGGCCGGCGCCGTCGACGGCGTTCAGCTCACCGGCGCCTCGTCGCTCTTCAGCTTCGAGCTCGTGCAAGGCCTGTCGGTGCAACGCTTCGTCGACGCCTTGCGGCTGTTCAAGCTCGGCGTGAGCTGGGGCGGCCACGAGAGCCTCGTGTTCCCGGCCGAGATCACGCACCAGCAGGCGGGCGGGCCCAACTCGGCCCGTGATTTCGGGGTCAGCCCGCGCACGATCCGGCTTCATGTCGGCCTGGAGAGCACGAAGGACCTCCTGGCCGATCTGGAGGCAGCACTCGCGGCCGCGACGGACGGCCGCTGACATGGCATCAGCAACGGGAGGCAGAACCGACATGATGCGACGCTTGCTTCTGGCCGCGGCGGCGGTCCTGGCGCTGGGTGCCGCGGGCCCGGCCCGGGCAGAGACCGTGATCAACCTCACCGAGGTCATCACGAGTCCGCAGCGCACCGAACTCCTGCGCAGCCTCCTCGACAAGTTCGAGGCGGCGAACCCCGGCATCAAGGTCAAGATCACCTCGCTGCCCTGGGGGCAGGCCTTCGAGAAGCTCGCCACCATGGTCCAGGGTGGCGAGATCCCGGACGTGGTCGAGATGCCGGAGCGCTGGGTTTCGCTCTATGGCACGAGCGGCCAGCTCGAGAGCCTCGAGCCCTGGCTGGCCAAATGGGAAGGGAAGGGCGAGCTCAGCGAGCGCGTGCTGCAATACGGCTCGGTCGTGGGCGGCACGCCCTACATGATTCCTTACGGCTTCTACATCCGGGCGATGTTCTGGAACAAGAAGCTGTTCAAGGAGGCAGGACTCGACCACGCACCCCTGACCATCGACGAGTTCGTCGAGGCCTCGCGCAAGATCTCGGCGTTGGGCGAGGGCAAGACCGGCTACTGTCTGCGTGGCGGTACCGGCAGTGCCAACGGCTACACCATGTTCATGCTGGCCATGAACGGCTCCGGCGACTACTTCGATCGAAACGGCAACAGCACCTTCAACCAGCCGGGCGCCATCAAGGGTCTCCAGATCCTGGCCGACATGCACAAGGAAGGCCTGGTGCCGCGTGACAGCGTCAACTGGGGCTTCAACGAGATCGTGGCCGGGTTCTATTCCGGCACCTGCGCCATGCTCGATCAGGACCCCGACGCGCTGATTGCGATCAAGGAGCGGATGAATCCTGCGGATTTCGCCGTCGCCCCCATGCCGCTCGGCCCCGCCGGCAAGGCGTTCCCGACGCTGGGCTACGCCGGCTGGGCGATGTTCAAGGCGGCCAAGGACAAGGAAGCGAGCTGGAAGCTGATCGCCTTCCTGTCGTCGCCGGAGAGCAATCTCGCCTGGTCGAAGTTCGTCGGGGTCGTGCCGATCCATAAGCGCTCGCAAGAAGATCCGTTCTTCGACAGCGAGCAGTTCAAGGGCTGGTTCACCGAGCTCAACGACAAGCACTGGGAGCCGACGCCGGTGCCGGCCTACCTGCCGGAATACGGCTACTGGGCCGATTCGATCGCGGTCCAGACCGGGCAGGAGCTGTTGCTCGGCCAGCGCACGGCCGAGGACGTCGCCACCGAGTGGGCGAGCTACTTCACGGAGGCGCAGAAGAAGTGGCAGGCCGCGCATCCCAAGCCGTGAACATCGCCGCGAGCGGCCCGGCCCGAGGAGGGGCGGGGCTCCGCGGCCTCGGGCGCGTGCTCGAGCCCTGGTGCTACATCGCACCGGGGCTCGTCCTCGTGCTGCTCGTCATGATCGTGCCGCTCGTGATCGGACTCTCCTATGCCTTCCAGCAGCTCCAGATCCTGAACCCGTTCGTCCGCGGCTGGGTCGGCCTCGACAATTTCGCGAGGCTCGTCTCCGATCGCATCTTCTGGCTCTCGCTCGCGAACACACTCTACTGGACCTTCGGCTCGCTTCTGTTCCAGTTCCTCTTCGGCCTCGGTCTCGCGCTCCTCCTCAACCGCAGCTTCTACGGCAAGCGCGCCGTCCAGGCCCTGGTGTTCCTGCCCTGGGCGGTGCCGAGCTTTCTGGGCGGGCTCACCTGGGCATGGCTGTTCAACCCCGTGGTGGGGCCGCTGCCCTACTGGCTGTTCTCGCTCGGGCTGCTCGTCGAGCCCTACAACATCCTGGGCGATCCGAGGCTCGCCATGCTGGGTCCGATCGCGGCCAATGTCTGGTTCGGCGTTCCCTTCTTCGCGATCACGCTGCTCGCGGCGCTCCAGTCGATCCCGAACGAGCTCTACGAGGCGGCTTCCATCGACGGAGCCGGGCCGTTCCAGCAGTTCCGGCTCATCACGCTCCCGTTCCTCGCGCCCATGATCGCCATCACGGTGATGCTGCGAACGATCTGGATCTCGAACTTTGCCGACCTCATCGTCGTCATGACCGGCGGCGGGCCGGCCAATACCACACAGATCCTCGCGAGCTACATCTTCACGCTCGCCTTCCGGAAGCTCGATTTCGGCTACGCCTCGGCGGTGGCGGCAGTGCTCCTCCTTCTCCTCGTTCTCTACGCCGCCCTCCTGATCCGCCTGCGGATGAGCTTTCGGAGCACGACATGAGCCGGCGGCACCCGACCCTCCGAGCCGTTCTGCCGGCCCTGGGCCATCGCCTGGCGCTTCTCTTCTATGTCGTGGTGGCGCTCTTTCCCCTGTTCTGGCTGCTGAAGATCGCGCTCACGCCGAACCAGCTCCTCTACAGCGAAGGGGTGGCGCTCTGGCCTTCGGCCATCACGCTCGACAATTTCCGGTTCGTGTTGCTGCAGAGCCGCTTCCCGCGCTTCTTCCTGAACTCGGTCGTGGTCTCGCTCGCCACGGCGCTTCTCGTGACGCTGCTCGCGAGCCTTCTGGGCTATGCCGTCTCCCGCTTCGTCTTTCGTGGCAAGCGCCTGGTGCTGCTGCTGCTCCTCGTGACCCAGATGTTCCCGCTCGTGATGCTGATCGCCCCCATCTACCGCATCCTGGCGGCGCTGAGCCTCGCGAACAGCCTCACCGGCCTCGTCGTCGTCTACACGGCCTTTAACGTGCCGTTCGCCGCCTTCCTCATGCAGTCTTTCTTCGACGCGGTGCCGAGAACGCTGGAGGAGGCCGCGATGATCGACGGCTGCACCCGCTTCGGGGCGCTGCGCCGGGTGGTCATGCCGCTGACGCTGCCCGGCATGGGGGCGACGCTCGGTTTCGTCTTCACCGCCGCCTGGTCCGAGCTGCTGTTCGCGCTGATGCTGATCAACGGCGACGATCGGATGACCTTTCCCGTGGGCCTCTTGACCTTCGTCTCCAAGTTCTCGGTCGATTGGGGCCAGATGATGGCGGCCTCCTTTCTCGCCCTGATCCCTGCCTGCCTGTTTTTCGCGCTGATCCAGCGCTACCTCGTCCAGGGTCTCACCGCGGGCGCCGTCAAGGGCTGAGCGCGCTCAGGGACGGAGAACGGATTCGCGCCGCAGAACGTAGCGCGAGTCCCTGCTCTGTTCATATGCCGCATGAAAATCCTTCGCAGATCGGTTGCGCGCTTCTTTGCTTCAGCAACTTGAAAGCGATAAAAGTCCTGCGCTGAGCGCAACCCCCGGCGTGCATGGCACCTACGATCGAAAAGGACCGAACCACCCCGGGCGGCGCGCCCCTGCCGCAGCCGGGCGGGCTGCGGACGACAATCGCCATGCATCGAAAGACGGACAGGACACGCGATGCGTTTCTCGATCAAGGCCAAGCTGGCGGCAGCTTCCGGGTTGGTGCTCCTGCTCCTTGGCACGAGCGCCTGTCTCGGGATCATGAAGCTCGGCGCGCTCAACGAGCGCCTTGCGGCGGTCGTGGACGATTCGGTGCAACAGCTCGATCTCGCCCGCGACATGCGCACCAGCAGCGTGCAGGTGGACCGCTTCGCCAACCTGCTGATCGCGGCGGGCGACGACGCCGCGGCCCTGGCCGCAGACAAGGACATTCAAAAGCATCTGGTGGCGTTCTCCACCGCGGCAGGAGCCTACCGCAAAGCGGCGAGCGAGGAGCAGCAGCAGCGGCTGGATGCCGTGCTGGCGGCCTGGAAGGCCTATACCAAGCTGCTCGATCAAGTCCGGAAGCTCGGACTCGCCAGCTCCTATACCGCAGGCGTGGGCATGGCGCTCGGGTCGGCGAAGCAGGATTACGAGGCCGTCCTGGCGGCGCTGGATGCGATCGAGACCCGCGTCCCGAACGACGATGCCGGCAAGGCCGTGCGTGCCGACATGCTGGCCTTGCGCAATCAGCTTCAGGAGCTGCGCTTCACGGCCACGGTCTCCATCATCGACACCGACGATGCGCACCTGGCGGAACTCGACCGGAAGGCCGAGCGGCAGCGGGAGGAGACGGGAGCGGCGATCGCTGCTCTGAGCAGCAGGCTGGGCCAGGCCTTTCCAGACGAGCTGCAACGCCTCCATGCGGCGTGGGATGCATATCTGGACACCCACCGTTCCTTCCTGCGGGCCACCTCGACCAACAGCTATGCCCATGCCTTTGCGATCGCGAGCGGCCCCGGCAAGGAAGCACTGCAGCAGGCGATGGCCATGCTCGACGAGCTCGTCGAACGCAGCAGGGAGGAGATGGAGCGGTCGCGAGCGGCAGCACAGAGCGAGTATGATTCAGCCCGCAGGAGCCTGGTCATTACCGCTGTGGCCGGCCTGATCGCCAGCGTGGTGACGATGGCCTGGATCGGTCTGGGGATCAGCCGCGGCCTGGGGCGGGTGGTGCGGGCGGCCGAGGCGGTGGCGGTGGGCGACCTTTCGCACCGGGTCCGGCTCGAGAGCCGCGACGAGATCGGCGCGCTCGGCCAGGCGAT